>NZ_SJFM01000238.1:0-285 GCF_029478545.1 Vibrio sp. 1180_3 | reverse complement strand
AACCAATAATGCTTTCTATTTGACCAATTACAGATCCAACAGCACCAAGAATCACCGCTACAACAAATATCCAATCAATCTCATCCAACTGCATTTTTTGCTCCAATGCCCCAAATAATATAACGCCGCATTAAGTGGTGAGCAGCGCTAAACACCGGTGCTTCGACAAACCACTTAAAACGCAAAAACTGAATTTACACTAAAGCCGCCAAGCGTTGCGAATCCGTCTTAAATGCTTTGTTATGCAAATTCAATAAGATAAACCAGAAGTTACACCAAATTTGA
>NZ_SJFM01000237.1:0-286 GCF_029478545.1 Vibrio sp. 1180_3 | reverse complement strand
GCGTTATGTGTTGGATGAGTTTTTAAGGTTAATTCTACGATTTCATTGAGAATTCGTTCCATGTTTTCGGCAAGTTGGCTTGGTCGAAATGGATTATTGAACAACCTGAGATTGATCGTTTTTAAGGTTCTTAGGGTGCCTCAATTTAGTTTTGGATCTGGTTTGTGTTGAGTTTCATCAGTTTCAAATCGCTTTAATTGAAATGTCCTTTTGACTGGTTTTCTTGCTGACATTCAGCTCTGAAAATCTGGTGACGCAAAAAATTTAGCGGTTGCTGAAAGGGCGC
>NZ_SJFM01000236.1:0-290 GCF_029478545.1 Vibrio sp. 1180_3 | reverse complement strand
CTACTCTCACATGGGGAAGCCCCACACTACCATCGGCGCTATTGCGTTTCACTTCTGAGTTCGGCATGGAGTCAGGTGGGTCCGCAACGCTATGGTCGCCAAGCAAATTCTTAAATTCGGAAAGCTGAATTCGTTCTTCACATTCAATGTTCTTTCATTGAGTCCACAAAACCCCTTCGGTGTTGTATGGTTAAGCCTCACGGGCAATTAGTATTGGTTAGCTCAACGCCTCGCAGCGCTTACACACCCAACCTATCAACGTTCTAGTCTCGAACAACCCTTTAGGACAC
>NZ_SJFM01000235.1:0-293 GCF_029478545.1 Vibrio sp. 1180_3 | reverse complement strand
AACTTATTAAAATTTCTTCATTTCTACGGTGATTTACTTTGAATTCACGGTAAAATTCACATAACAAACAATTCAAGTGGATTCTCAACGCGTGGCAGTTTTACTATGCGTTAGGTAAAGTGTTTTATGGTGTAATGCAGCGGCTTGGCCAGTGCGTTGTTCACCACTTAATTGGGCGTTAGCTGGGGTTAAGAAAAACGGTGAATTTAGGGTGTAAAGGCTTTGGGTTTCCTAGCTACACACCGGACAAATCTCAGTTTCTCAACTATCTCGCCAGTGGCACTTTTCGGGAA
>NZ_SJFM01000234.1:0-293 GCF_029478545.1 Vibrio sp. 1180_3 | reverse complement strand
AATCATGTTAATGTCCTTTTTATTGTTAAAGTCCGAAAGATTTTTATCGCATTCTAACAATACCACCCACGGCTGTATATAAAAACAGTATCACTAGGACTTAGCAGGAGTTCAAAGCATATAACGCTGCGTTAAGTGGTGAGCAACGCGACCACAATCCTAAACAATTGCGCCTTAAACACAAAACTCAACCTAGAGCCGAAACTCCCAAGCGTTGGGAATCCGTCTTAAACGCCTAGTTAGCTGCTGCACTTTCGCTAGCAAATTACGCCAAACTGCCTAATTTGAAACAC
>NZ_SJFM01000233.1:0-297 GCF_029478545.1 Vibrio sp. 1180_3 | reverse complement strand
AAGGTTGCGACGATTTCTCGGGTAGTCATTCCTTTGGCATACAAGCTTAAGATCTTGTCGTCCATCGATTGGAATCGAGTTTGATGCTTACGAACGAGCTTGGGTTCAAAAGACGCGTCACGGTCACGAGGGATTTCTAGCTGGATCTCACCATTGTCAGTAAGTAGGCGCTTAGAAGAGTAGCCATTTCGACTATTACTATCGTTGGTCGGTGAGTGTTTTTCGTAGCCAAGGTGATCATCAAGTTCAGCATTTAAAGCTGTCTCAACCGTCACCTTGGTTAACATTTTCCTGAAG
>NZ_SJFM01000232.1:0-299 GCF_029478545.1 Vibrio sp. 1180_3 | reverse complement strand
CGTTGTTATCAGTCAGCTTTCCAAATTGTTAAAGAGCAAGATTTTCTGATGAAAACCATTTTTAAGAACACTTAAGCAATGTGCTTAAAGATGGTGGAGCTATGCGGGATCGAACCGCAGACCTCCTCGCTGCCAGCGAGGCGCTCTCCCAGCTGAGCTATAGCCCCAACTACTCTAAAACTGTATAAACCATCAATCTGTGTGGACACTCATCAGTGTAATCATCGTATAAGGAGGTGATCCAGCGCCAGGTTCCCCTAGCGCTACCTTGTTACGACTTCACCCCAGTCATGAACCAC
>NZ_SJFM01000231.1:0-300 GCF_029478545.1 Vibrio sp. 1180_3 | reverse complement strand
ATAAACCGGCGCAGTTAGAGATGCTGCGTGATGGCCTTGTCGTGCAGCGCGTGCATGGCATTATTCGTCAATTTAGCAAGGGCGATATTGGTCATCACCATACGTTTTACTCGCTGACTTTAGTGCCGGCGTTAGAGCGTTTGTCGCTGCGTCACAACAGCCGTATCTTCCAACTCAAAACGGTTCCAGAAATCCTCTCTGTGCTGCTGCAAGAAATGGGCATTAACGATTACGCGTTCTCGCTCAAGCGTGAAGCGACCCAGCGAGAATTCTGCGTGCAATACCGAGAAACCGACCTCG
>NZ_SJFM01000230.1:0-301 GCF_029478545.1 Vibrio sp. 1180_3 | reverse complement strand
GACCACAATCCTAAACCATTGTGCCTTAAACACAAAACTCAACCTAGAGCCGAAACTCCCAAGCGTTGGGAATCCGTCTTAAACGCCTAGTTAGCTGCTGCACTTTCGCTAGCAAATTACACCAAAACGCCTAATTTTAAACACATTATTGCTTTCAAACGACAAAGTAAAACGGACAGCTGTGAAATTAAAACCCAATCCACGAAATGCGCTTGGCAAAGAAGAAATGACCGAGAAAATCACCATTCCTGAGCTCGGTAATTTGCAAAGAATTCTATCGAAAAAGCCAACGACAGAGCAC
>NZ_SJFM01000229.1:0-302 GCF_029478545.1 Vibrio sp. 1180_3 | reverse complement strand
AGAGTCGGAAAGAGATTGCCCCGTGCTCTTTCGTGATCGTTGAACTCTCCGCACTATAGCGGGCATCTACACTGACATTGCGCGACATACGGAACACGGTAAGCCTGTATCACTCCCTCTGGGAAAGCCTTCGTGGCCGACTGGTCTTCCGTTGCAAGAGAATTTGAAGAACTTTACGCAAATGATGATTTCAAAAGAGATTAGTGCCTCTCCTGACAGTGCTCAATGGCAATCCACCAATTGGAAAGACGTTGAATCTCATGTTTTAAAGCTTCAGATGCGTATTGCAAAGGCAACACGAG
>NZ_SJFM01000022.1:0-83854 GCF_029478545.1 Vibrio sp. 1180_3 | reverse complement strand
AGCCTTCGTTACATTGTCAGACTCGCTACTTTATTCAGAGTCCTAGGTTCATCTGGTGATACAGATGGTTCACACATTAAGCGGTGAACAGCGCTTCATACGACCTCACGTCGCACGCCCCGAAATGTGTTTAGATAGCTGCAAACCTTCATAAGAATAATTTGTGCCACAGGCTGTTGCACAAATCAGTCAGAATCAAAGATGCCCCAAAATAAGCCATCGAACCACACAACAACCCCTAATAGTGAGCAGGTAAATCAAAGTCATATACATGGTGTTGGAAGTTGCCCTTTTCCTCCGTGGACGCCCTCACAGATTTTATCTGTGAGGGCGATGCAAAGGAAAACTAGCTGAATGGGTTGGGGCATGCCACGAGGTGGTCTGTAACGTCGCCAGACTCGATAGGGCAAGCTGATTTGGTTGCTTTTTCTTTTTGCAGAAGCAAGCGTTGACTCGTAGTGAGTTCGGGAGAAAAGTGCAGTGACAGTGTGTTCATGGTCACAGTGCTAGACAGGGAGTAAACTTTCTTGCGGTGATCGGCAAGATTTGTCCAGATCGTGTAAGACGCTTTCTCGGCGCAATAGGGGTTAAAGTGCACAGGCACAGAGCAAGCGGCCACCAATGATTTAGCTTGATACACCGCTTCGCGTCGTTTTTTTGCAGGCTGAGCAAAGGTGAAGTAATAACTGGCGCGCTCAAAGCGTTGTGTGGCGCTATTACCGCCAGGCGCAGAAAATACTGGGTGTTCAACTGGAGCGTTGGGTCTTTTGCCCCAAATATACTGCCAATAGGCCGTCAGCATTCGTTGAGTTTTGTAGTCCGGTTGATTGGTGACAACGGTATCCTGAGGGCTCTCATAGAGTTCAAATCGACCGTTGCGCACTTCGATTACGCCTGAACAGCCATCTGCATCGGAAAGAGCAAGGTGAAGATGCGATTGTGTGTTAGAGGTGTCTGGTAAAAGCTCCGAGACAATTGTAATACTGTGAGTGGCAAAATACTGAATAGCTTGCTGGACGTTAGCAAAGCGGTCGAGCACAAACTGAACCCAGCGATTGGCGCTGAGGAACTGACCTTCACCGTCAATGGGACCATAACTGACATGAGAATCATATAAGCCGTTTACTGCAAGCCCCGCTTCATTTAATCCGTCTACGGCGGCATAACCCTTTTTGTCGCTACCCATGACGGTGGTCAAACTAGCGTATTTAGATGTCCATTGCAGTACCTGCTGCGGAGCAATATGGATTTTTGCCGCTGACTCGCTGCTAAGACCTCGGTTTACCGTGCCCTCAGGGAAGGCGTAAAAGTAAGTATTGACGGGCCAATACCAATCCATGTTGCGCGCTGTCACTGGAAATTTATCGTTTAAGTTATTGAATATACGTGTGCACATATGCGTTGAAATCCTTGTTGTCAATAAGTTAATCAGGTTATCATATATGAGACTTATAGGCATTTAACCCATGGACGAACATATGGACATAAACGAGCTCGATGGCAGCTTAACACTACGCCTCAAAGTGCTTAAAGGAATGAGTCTCGGGATCGGAAGTTTAGCCGCCTTGCTGGCCATCGGTAACTTTGCTATTAGCCAGAGTTATCTATACGGCACGTTGGAAGGCTTATATGCGCTTTACTCTTGGCATGTTTATCGCCAAATCGATAGGGGAAATGCATACAAGGGCCATAAACACATTATGTCACTGTGCCTGACGTTACTCGTCATTAGTGGCACTTTCCTCAAGCCAACAGTCTATGGTGTATTTTTTTGGTCGCTGGTTTTACCTATTGTTTACTATTCGTTGCTTGGTTACAAAGTGGGCTTTGTAGCGACTGCATGTTTGTTTTTCATCCAGATCGTCAACATTATTTATCAATTTTACCTAGAGCAGTACTTTGACATGTTGACGATGATGATCAATTTCTCCTTTTGTTATTTCAGTATTTCGGCGATCGCACATGTGTATGAGTTCAACCGCGAGTCAACGGAAAACAAACTAAGTAAGTTAGCCACACTTGATCCGCTGACTGGAGCTAATAATCGCCTTGCATTGAAGCATCGTTACCAAGCGCTAAAAGTTCAAGGAACATCATACTTTCTATTGGTATTAGATATCGATCACTTTAAAGCTATCAATGATGAACACGGTCACGATGGCGGAGACTGCGTACTTCAGTCTGTGGTGAAAACGATGGCTCATTTGGTGGGAGGAGAAAATGTGTTTCGCCAAGGGGGAGAGGAATTCTGTATTCTGTTAGCTGGTGTCTCTCAACAACATGCTCTCAAAAATGCGGAGGCCATTCGTCAAGCAATTGATAGGACGCCTGTTCGCTATCTAGGGAGAGCGATCTCTGTCACGGTCAGTATTGGCTTGGCTGAGGCGCATACGTCGAGTTATGTCGATGAAATCCAGCGTGAAGCAGATGCCAATCTTTATGATGCCAAATCAAAAGGGCGAAATAGGGTTGTTGCACAACACGATTGAACATCGACCTTCTCTGCTGTCACTTGAGGCTAAAGTACACTTTTATTCATTGATCCTATTGCCCGTTGAAAGCTTGGCTAGATCTGACCGGGCCCTAGTATTGCTGGAGGCTTCACCAAGCATTTTTTCAATACCAAAAGTTATCCGTTTCAAACTAAATTATTAGCATCTCTAACGCAAAAATGTCCAAAAATGAGTTAGTCCCTCAGGTCAATTCAAAAGCAAAGCAGCTGCGACTAAATTCTCTATTCGTGGCTGCCATCTTCCTCGACTTCATCCAAATCCATCTCTTCCTCAACCAGCTCAGCCAACTCATCGGCATGTGCAGTATGAGCATCTAATCCTTCGAGTAGTTCTTTCTCGGAAAAAGTCTTGTTATCCATTTCTGTAGACTCACTAGTAAGCAATTTAATCGGAAGTATAACACTGATTTAGGATTTACTCGGAAGCTTGAGAGGGGCCCTTTGAGGTACTTTCAGATATGTTCTAGAGTAAAGAATAAAGTAGGTGGGGTAGTGGTGGCAGTGATTTGAGTCGTAGTGAAAATGGATCTAATAATAGATGGGGGAGAAACTACTGTATAAGTCCACTATTCGTCCACACTTAATCCACCCAAAAATGATGTGGTTATTGTAGGGGGAGTAAAAGGGGCTAAGTTTCAGTAAGTTGAAGAGAATTGAGAGCGTTTTTGAGGGCTCAAAAACGGTGAAACCCCGATGTTGGTAGCATCGGGGTTTCGAATTTTTAGATTTTTCGGATGGTAAGGCCGATAGTCTTTATGCAAAAGGTTGGATTTAATCCAAACTAATTCCTTGGTAGGAAATTAGATGCGGATGAAGTCCATGTGCTCAACTTTTGGCTTGAACGCGTGACGTTGAACATCTTGTGGCTTAACCTTAACTTCTGCGCCATCAATTACTAGAGTAATTGCTTCGTAGAATTCAGGTTTATCCATTTGGTTGATCACTACAGCGTGATCCAGTGCGATAGCAACAGGTGCTGCTTCACCACCGTAAACAACTGCTGGGAATTGACCAGCGTGACGTAGGCGGCGGCTCGCACCTTTACCTAGTTCAGTACGTAATACTGCTTCGAATTTCATAGTTTTTACACTCAAATTAGTAAAAATAAACTTCATATCGGCAATGCGACCTTGCTGATATGGTATAGCTCTGGCTGTAGATCAATGATTACAACCAAAACGAGCGCGGATACTAGCATTCTATCGCTGTTTGAGCAATAAAAAATGCGGTTCAATCAGCCCTAGACTGTACGTAAGGTTAACATTGCTTGTAAACCTCCCATCGGACTGCGCGATAAAGTCAGCGAGCCACGGTAACTGTGTGCCATTTCGCTGACAATATTTAAGCCAAGCCCAGTGCCAGCTGTCGTCTCATCGAGCCTAATACCTCTTTGCACTGCTTTGGATAAATCTTGTTCTGCTATACCTGGCCCATCGTCTTCTATGTAAATATCAACCCAACCTTTTGGGGTCACTTTTGAATGGACACGTACTAACGAACGTGCCCATTTATAGCTGTTTTCGAGTAGGTTACCGAGCATTTCATCGAGGTCTGTGGGGTCAACCGCCACATCAAGCTCAGAATCGAGCTCGTTGACAAGTACAATGTCTCGTTCTGCATAGACCTTATCAAACGCCATAGAAATTGCATCAACACGTTCACAAGGGTTCGCTTTGACTGCCAGAATATTGGTCGACCCTGCCATGCGAGCTCGTCCTAAGTGGTAGTCGATCTGTTTTTGTAATTGCTCAACGGGTGTACGCAGTTTTTCTTGTTGAGAGGGCTCTAGGTGATCAATTTCATTTCTGAGGACTGAAATCGGTGTTTTTAACGCATGCGATAAATTGCCGGCATGCTGTCGTGCGCGTTGCAAAAGTTCTTGATAGTGGAAGAGTAGCGCATTTAAGTCATTAACTAATGGAAAAACTTCCTTTGGATATTCGTCACTGAGTGCTGATTTTTCACCTTTGCGCAATACGGCGAGTTCACGCTGCATTTTGTTTAATGGACGAAGAGACCAGCTTACCTGAGCACCAATTAACAGTAACACTCCACTAAATAGCAAACCTAAAATCATCCAAAGTTGGCTAATGACACTATTGAGAGTTTCTTGCAATGGCGCTTCATCTAATCCAATCGTGATGGTAATCGGGCCAGAAAAATCCGGTAAGTAAACGGTGCGTTCAATCGCGGTAAGCTTTTCGTCTTTTGCGCCCTTAACGATATTTTTTAATCCATGTTTCTCTAGAATTAAACGCTTATCCCACAGCGAACGAGAGCGGATCGATTGACCGTCTACTGATGCCGTCCAGTACAAACCACTGTATGGTTGGTTAAAACGAGGGTCGGAGAGGCGAGTCGAAAGGACTAGGTTGCCTCTGCTATCGGCCTCTAAGTTGGCGGTGATTTCGTCCATCGCTAAGCTAAGTTGACTGCGCACATCATCTATCAAATAGTCTTTGACCAGAGTTGGAATACCAATGCCAGCAGCTAAGATCATCGCACTAAGCCAAAAGGTTGCAGCCAATAGTAAGCGACTCTTTAAGCTGAGGCGTTTGAATGTCACGTTTTTATTTGGCATTCAGCTGGTACCCCAGGCCTCTTACCGTTTTGATGATGTTGTTATTGATTTTCTTACGAATACGCCCAATGAACACTTCAATCGTATTTGAGTCACGATCAAAGTCTTGTTTGTAGATATGTTCAACCAGTTCGGTGCGTGAGATGACTTTGTCTTGGTTGTGCATGAAATAGGCAACCACTTTGTATTCTAAGGCGGTCAGGCTGACTGCTTGTCCTTGCCACATCACTTTGGAACTGCGGGTATCGAGACTTAAATCTCCGATTTGCATGATAGGTGAAGCGTTACCCGATGCTCGGCGCAGCTGTGCGCGTATGCGAGCGGTCAATTCGACCATCTCAAACGGTTTGGTTAGGTAGTCATCAGCACCTGCATTTAAACCCTCAACTCGTTGGGTTAATGTGTCGCGCGCACTGAGGATCACAATTGGAGTATTGATGTTTTCATCTCGAATGCCTTTCAAGACAGTCAAACCATCGATTTTGGGTAAACCTAGATCGAGGACAATGACGTCCCACTCTTCAGAGGTGGCACGATAAAGAGCATCAATACCATCTTGCGATAACTCAGGCACCCATCCCGTTTGTTCAAGGGATTCTATGATCTGTTCACCAAGACGAGCGTCGTCTTCAACCACCAGTATTTTCATTTTTGTTCTCTATTTTTTGATAATGCCACGTATATTTCGACCACGAATTTCCATTAATTCGAGTGTAGTTGCATTGTATTCTACGCGAATAACATTATTGTCGTGTACCAGCTTCAACTCATATATCCATTCGTCATCATCTTCATCTAATTCGACTTTAATAACGCGGCCATTCAGTTCTTTGTCAATAGTGGCGTAAAGTTCAGAAAAGGGGCGAATTAGACCATTTTGAACCGCTGCATAGACTTCATCTTGATCTTCGTCGATTTCGACTTTTGTACCGGCTTTGTAGGTGTCTTGAACCAAATGGTTAACATCATTATCGCTCGCAAATACAGGCGGTGATAACGATGAGAATAGCAATAAGCTCGTTATGACTTTCATCGGTTTAATGTGCATGTTGTGAGCCCTTCAAACAAGGAGACCTAAATATAAATAACGCAAGATGAATAGAATCTGAATCAGCGATTTTGTAATTCATCTTCAAAGATTTTGTCACGCATTTTCCAAAAACGTCCGACTTTTCTGGCAATCACAAACTGTGGGGGACGAAATCGGTGCTGATGCGCCACCACCTTTGAGGGGGATGCGGCTTCAAATGGCCGATGACGATCCGCAAGGTGTGGTCGCACAAATTGTTCGAGAAAGGTCTGTTTTTGCTTTTTGGTGGTTAGTGACCAAAACTCATGGACTTGCGCTTGGTTGTCTCCACGGTAAGTGACTTTTAATTGTGATTTGCCCGCGTCGTTTTTATACACATTAAGATCCATTTCTAGACATTCGAAAACGAGCGCGTCTTTTAGGTTGAGTGCTTCTTTCAGTTTTTTATCAGGATCGACTAATGTGGCATCACACTCGTGACAGATTCGCGCGGCAATATCATTATCTGCACCACACTCACTACAGTATTTGGCTCTAAAACGATAACCACAATGTTCTCGTTCGTTGGTTTCTTCATCAGTAAAGTAACCTTGGCAGCGTCGTCCATAATGCTCAATCAAAAAGCCAGCAGCGTCCAGTTTACCCCAAAAGTTATTATTGAAACCGCAAGCAGGGCAAGGAATAGTGATGATTTCACTATTGGGGTCCGGCTTTGGTTTGCCAACTTCAGGTTGATAAAGGTCATAGCTATTACCAGCGTAATCTAATACCAGACATTCCGTTTTTCCGGGAGAGAGACGTAAACCTCGTCCAACAATTTGCTGATAAAGGCTGATGGATTCAGTGGGGCGTAAAATGGCAATCAAGTCAACGTGTGGTGCATCAAACCCTGTGGTGAGAACGGAAACATTGACCAAGAATTTAATGTGTCGTTGTTTGAATTGTTGAATAATGGCGTCACGCTCTGGCGTTGGGGTGTCACCGATGACGATGGCGGTTTGTTCATTTGGTAGCAGTTGAACGATTTCTTGAGCATGGCGAACGGTTGCCGCAAAAACCATGACACCTTGTTTTTGCTGTGCGAGGTGAATGATTTGATCAACGATCTGTGGTGTGGCACGTTTTGATTGTTCGATCACCATATCTAATTCCGCTTCTTTATAGCGGCCTGTATTTGCTGGCTTTAGTTGCGAAAAATCATAGCTCAACACAGGCGCATCAATCATGCGTGCTGGTGTAAGAAATTCCTCGTCCAATAGATAACGAATCGGCAGTTCAAAAATACAGTCACGGAAGAAGCGAGGCTCCTCGCTGCGAACTTGGCCTCGAGTATGGTATTGATAAATCCAACCCATTCCTAAGCGATATGGAGTAGCGGTTAACCCTAATACTTTGATGCCAGGGTTAAGCTGTGTTAAATGTGAAATGACTTTTTGATAACTGCTATTTTTCTCGTCTGGTACGCGATGGCATTCATCAATCACCAACAATGAAAACTGATTTTTGAAAGCGTCTAAATTTCGAACCACTGATTGAACGGATGCAAACACCACTTGCTGCTCGGTTTCTTTACGACCAAGGCCTGCTGAGAAAATGCCACCATGCAAGCCATAACCTTCATATTTGGCATGGTTTTGCTCAACCAACTCTTTGACATGTGCTAGCACCAACACGCGGCCTTTGGCAAGTCTGGCTAGCTCTGCAATGACCAAGCTTTTACCAGCGCCGGTTGGTAACACAATGACCGCAGGGGTTGAATGCTTCCTAAAATAATGGATGACGGCTTTTACTGAGTCGGATTGATAAGGGCGAAGCGTATACATAAAACGTTTGTTCTCTGAGTGAGCCACAATAAAAACAGTGAAATAGATCAACTATTTCATTTTCGCTGAGTATAATACCCGACTTGATTTAGATGAGGTAATCATGCGTTTAGATAAATTTTTGTGTGATGCATTGGGTGCAACACGTAAAGAAGCTACCCAAATCATTAAAAGTGGCGATGTTACAGTGAATGGTGTGACCCCGAAAAGTGGTTCATACAAAGTCACTGAAAGCTGTGAAGTGGAATGGCAAGGGCGAGAAATTAAGCCGCAAGGTCCACGGTATATCATGCTTTATAAGCCAGAAGGTTACGTTTGCTCGCATGAAGATGGCTTCAACCATACCGCTTTTGTGTTGCTTGATGAAATCAAAATGCAAGATTTACATTTTGCTGGGCGCTTAGATGTGGATACCACCGGATTAGTGTTAATTACTGATGACGGGCAGTGGTCACACCGTATTACCTCGCCGAAACATAAATGCGACAAGACATACCGTGTGTGGCTTGCTGACCCTATTCAACCGACTTATATTGAAAAGTTTTTAACTGGCATTGAGCTACGTAATGAACGCGAATTGACCTTGCCTGCACAGCTTGAAATTGTTGACGACAATCAATGCTTGCTAACTATTCATGAAGGTAAATACCACCAAGTGAAGCGCATGTTTGCGGCATTGGGTAATAAAGTGGTGGCATTGCACCGCGAGCGTATTGGGCTCATTGAACTTGATGAAACGCTAGAGCCTGGTGAATACCGATATCTCACCGAAGCCGAAGTCGCGTCTATTTGGAAATAGTGGTTTGCTATACTAAGTTGCGTATTGATGAGTGCTCTAACGTAGGTAAATGAGGGTGATTAGGAAATAGTTTGTTTCCTAATCAGAACTGGTTTTTTTCTGCCGATTAATCGACCATAACTCACGCATTTAAACGCCCACTTTTAGTTTTCTGCTATGTAAAAGATTTAGAGATCACAGCAATCTTCGTTACTTGCTGTGTATTTTCTATCAACGAATTTCAATTTTTGGAGAACCATGACTTCATCTCAACCTTCTCAGGCTAACCATACAGCCCACATCAGTTTTGTACTCTTTCTTGTTTTAGGGGCTATTGGTGCGTTGACACCGTTAGCGATTGATATGTACTTACCCGCCATGCCGGCTATAGCAAAAGACTTGGGTGTGAGCGCGGGAGCGGTACAAATTACCTTGACGGCTTACACCGCAGGTTTTGCGATTGGTCAGCTTTTGCATGGACCATTAGCCGATAGTTTTGGACGTCGTCCTGTCATACTCATTGGTGTTGCATTTTTTGGTCTTGCGGCAGCGGTGAGTGCAACGACTCATGGTATTGATGCATTGACTTACGTGCGTGCAGCACAAGGTTTTGCTGGTGCTGCTGCGGCGGTGGTGATTCAGGCTGTCGTTCGCGATATGTTTGATAGAGAAGATTTCGCGCGCGCGATGTCTTTTGTCACCTTAGTAATGACGGTTGCCCCCTTAGTGGCACCGATGGTCGGTGGACACCTTGCTATTTGGTTTGGTTGGCGTTCTATTTTTTGGGTTTTGGCGATTTTTGCCGCAGTTGTGATTGTGTTGGTTTTTTGGAAAATTCCCGAAACGCTCCGTGTTGAAGATCGTCAGCCATTGCGTTTTAAAAGCACCATCCGTAACTATGTGCAACTGTGCCGTAACCGAGTGGCAATGGGGCTGATATTTTCTGGTGCTTTTTCTTTTGCTGGAATGTTTGCTTTTTTGACCGCTGGTTCATTTGTTTATATTGATATTTACGGTGTTAGCCCAGAGCAGTTTGGCTACTTATTCGGCCTCAATATTGTGGCGATGATTTTGATGACCACCCTAAATGGACGCATTGTGAAAAAAGTAGGTTCACATGCGATGCTTCGCTTTGGTTTGTTTGTTCAATTGTGCGCTGGTGTTGGCTTGTTTGCAGGCTGGGCTTTGGATCTAGGCTTATGGGGCATTGTGCCATTTGTGGTGCTGTTTATTGGTACACTCTCCACTATTGGTAGTAACTCGATGGGGCTGTTACTTAGCGGCTACCCAAAAATGGCAGGTACAGCTTCTTCATTGGCGGGGACGTTGCGTTTTGGTACAGGTTCGGTCGTAGGTGCGGTGGTTGCTATGATGCCAAGTGATGCTGCATGGCCAATGATTTTAGTCATGGCAGCGTGTGCGTTATTATCATCTTTATTTTATTGGACATTAGGAAAAAAGGCGTAATGTCAGAGTATTACATTGAAATTCAACGTGTGGTTAACACGGCTCTTGAAGAGTTGCAGGCAGAACACCAAGCAGGTAAGTTAGCCGATGCCCCTTTAGCTAATAACCACTTTTTGGTTCACTGGGTGAGTAAGGCGCTTAAAGCGCAGCGTTTTGAACGTTGTGTTGTGGATGACCTAAATCGTTGGCAAAAAGCTGGGCGTTCAAAGGGCAACCAATCGGAACTGTTGTTTACGTTTAAGCGAATTTCTGCGTTCTATGCGCATTTCTTCAATGGTGATTTTGATAATAAAATTACCGATAAACGAATCGAAGCTTTCCTAGATTTTATGGAAGCGGAAGGTTGGGATGTCAATAACTGTGACCCATTAGTGAATGTTGGAAAAGTGCAGATTTTTACTGACGGCCAAAATTCATTTGCGTTGTGCGGTGACCAATGTGATAACTGCTTTGACGGTGAGTTGATGGTTAAACCAATGAATTGGTTTGTACGTGGGCATCATGCTGACTTTGTTGAAAAGGCTTTTCAAGCCGGTTTTATGCTTTATAAGCGCACTGATTATAAATCGAATGTAAAATATCATGGTGAATATTTGGTGTATCCTAACAATCAAGGGCCTCAAGTCGCCGAGATCCCTTTAGGATTTAAAGCTTAAATTTACGATTTAAAAGAGCTAGTTTACCTAGCTCTTTTTTGTATTTGCGGGCGTTTTTATTTCCCTTGTGCTTTGTGAACGATAGCTTTAACCATGCCATTAAAAATAAAAAGATGTGCTGGCATCATGGCAAACCAATAAAGTAATCCTAAAAAGCCTTGTGGATGCCACCATGCGGTGACGTTCAATTCTCGTGTTTCACCTAAATCTTTTATAGTGAATTCCAATCGGCCCAGTCCTGGTCCTTTCATACCAAATAAAAGTGATAGAAACTGTTTAGGTTGGCAGCGGATCACCTTCCAAGAGTCAATAAAATCACCGACTTGCAGTTCAGGCCCCGTAGGGGAGCGACGTACGGGTTTGCCTCCACCAAAAAATAGATCTAACCATTCTCTTGTTCGCCATAAAATATTGGCAAAAAAATACCCTTCGCTATGGCTGCCTATGGTGCGGATTACCGCCCAAAGTTGCTCAGTTGTTGCCGTTGTTTCAATCGTTGCGCCAGCACTTTTGGGGTAATAACCAAAACCGGGTTGCCAACGTTTAAGTGCACTAGGGTCAAAGCCCCATACTTGAGTGCGGGCAAAAGTACCTTCATTGTCGATGATTTTTGTGACAACGTCACGATATGCGTGCATCTTTTGTGGATAGCGGGCTTCAATATCTTGTGAATTTGCAATGTAATCATGTTCTAGCCCTGCGAGCAAAGCGCGCCCTATACTGGCTGGAACCGACGTCACGAGCGCTAACCAGTACGATGCCATGTTAGGAGTGAGTAATGGTGTGGACCAAAGCCGAAAGGGACGATGAGTAGCTTGGCAAATGATACGAAACTGCTCACGATAGGAAAGCGTGTCAGGCCCACCGACTTCAAATAACTGGTGTGTTGTGGGGTGATCTAACGCTAATTTGAGCAGGTAATGATTTAGGTTCTCTAAAGCGATTGGGTTCGCCTTGGAGTCGACCCATTTGGGGGCGATTAATATCGGCAAGTTGTAGACGAAATCGCGCATGATCTCAAAAGCGGCCGAGCCTGGGCCTAAAATGACACCTGCTCTTAGTTCTGTGATGGGGATTTCACTGGTTCTTAATAGCTCGCCGGTCATTTTTCGTGCTTGCAAATGTTCTGAGTTCCCCGTTTGCGGTTGAATGGCACTTAAATAAATCACATGTTTGACCTGGCTTGATTGTAAAGCTTGTTTGAAATTTTCCGCGAGTGACAATTCATAATCAACGAAATCATGTCCTTGAGCCATGCCGTGCACTAAGAAATAGATCAGATCAAATTGAGGAACGAGGGAAAGTGTGGCCTGTTTGTCGGCTAAATCCAAATATTGTAAGGTCAAGTTCGGATGTGGTGCACAACGTGAGCGTAAATAATCAATATGTCTGGCGGCAGCGGTGACTTGATAATTTTGTTCAAGCAGTAATGGTAGCAATTGAGAGCCTACATAACCTGACGCACCGAGCACTAATATTTTTTTCATGATTATCCCTTCAAATATGATGGTTAGATTATGCACACACAAGTATAATAACGGCTTAGTTTTTTCCTTGCTATCAATGTGTTGTCTTAGAGGTGATCTGTTGTCCGTTTTCTCGCAAATAATGTTACATACACGAGGTGATTTTTTCCGTCGTTTAATGGCTATCGCGATGCCAATCACCTTGCAAAGCATTATGTTTTCGAGTCGAGGCTTGGTGGATGTCTTAATGTTAGGGCAACTGGGTGAGGCTGAAATTGCCGCTGTTGGGGTCGCAGCTCGTGCTACCTTTGTAACGACCATCATGTTGGTTGGTGTCACAACTGGCGGGGCACTGTTAACGGCGCAATATTGGGGGGCTGGCAATCAAAAAGGAGTCAGAGAAAGTACGGCATTGACTTGGTTGGTTGCGAATTTGTTTGCAGCGCTTACTGTTGTGTTATTTCTCCTGTTTCCGAGCCAGATAATGGCGTTAACGACCGATTCAGAAATGGTAAACACGCTAGGTAGTCAATATCTCATTATTACTTCGTTTAGTATGTTTGCGGTTGCATGTGTTAGCAGTATGGCTGTTGGTCTGCGCTCAATGCATAAGCCAGGGCTTAGTACCTTCTTTAGTGGCATCGGTATTATTGCGAATATCTTTTTAAACTGGGTGTTGATATTCGGTAAGTTTGGTATTCCAGCCATGGGGATTCAGGGGGCCGCCATTGCGACACTATTAAGTGGCTTACTTGAAGTCGGCTGTTTATACGGCTACCTTTACAGCAAAAAGCACCTGTTGGCGTTTGGTATTGAAGATATACGCGCCATCATTGATTGGCACAAAATTTCTCGTTTCCTCAAACTTTCTTTGCCGACCACGTTTAACTTCTTTGCATGGGCGGGAGGCTTATTTGTTTACCATGCGATTATGGGACAAAGTGGTGTTCAAGGTTTAGCAGCCTTATCAGTGATGACGCCTGTCGAATCTATTTCTCTCAGTTTGTTGATTGGAATGTCCAGTGCTGCTGCGGTATTAGTTGGTAACCAACTGGGTGCTAAAAACAACGAAGCCGTTTATTTTCAAGCATTAGGGTTGACGATTATCAGCTTGCTGGTTGGGATTGTTGTCGCTGCTTTACTCTTTGTGGTGCAAATCCCTATTCTCAACTCGTTTACCGCGTTAACGGAAGAGACGAGAGCATTGTCTGAGAAATTTATCATGATCCTGAGTGTTGGCATTGTATTACGTTCAATCCCGATGACGGTGATTGTTGGTGTACTCCGTGCTGGTGGTGATGTTAAGTTTTGTTTGTACCAAGATTTAGTGGCGCAATGGGTGATAGGCATTCCATTAGCGGCATTTGCTGCGATTGTTCTTGGGGCATCACCAGAAATGATTTACACGCTATTTTTAACCGAAGAAGTGGTTAAGTGGGGCGGCTCACTTTACAGAATGAAAAGCAAGAAGTGGATGCGGAATTTGATTGAAAATTAGACATAACACAGTCGATGCTTGCAATTTGGTGCACATCTTGTGACCCAGTATCCAAAATACTTCCTACTCCTTAATAATTAGTGTAGATTCACAATCCGATTTAGACTGTTTTTGAGTGATTTAATGTTACAACTGACCAATCTTTGCAAAGGCTATGTAGATGGGGATGAATTTCATCCTGTATTGCAGGGAGCAGAATTAACGTTAAATCAAGGCGATCAATTGGCACTAATGGGTGAAAGCGGCTCTGGAAAGAGTACCTTGCTCAACTTGATTGCAGGCTTAGATACCGTCGATTCCGGTGAAATTTGGTTCCCTGGATTTTCGATGCATAAAACTTCTGAACATAAGCGCACCGCTTATCGTCGCAATAATATCGGTCATATTTTCCAACAATTCAATTTATTGCCAACATTGAATGTGGCTGACAACATTCGCTTTTGTCGTCAGCTCAAAGGGTTAAAAGAAGACCAAGGTTTGTTGCGTCAAATTCTGTCATCGCTAGACCTGATGCCATTATTAGGTCGTTATCCTGAAGAAGTGTCTGGTGGCCAACAGCAGCGAGCGGCGATAGCTCGTGCTTTGTATATGGAACCCAAAATATTATTGGCAGATGAACCCACTGGTAGTTTAGATGAGCGCAATGCTGAAGCGGTAATGCGCCTGCTAAATTCGTTAACCCGACAGTTAGAGTGCACGCTGTTTTTAGTCACACATAGTGAAAAAGTGGCACAGCATATGGATGGCTGTATTCGCCTGCAAGGAGGACAACTGCATGTTATGGCCCGTAGTTAAGGCACTACTTGGTCATTATCGGCGTTATCCTCTACAAATCATCCTAGTTTGGCTTGGTTTGACACTTGGCGTTTCTTTACTTGTTGGTGTAACCGCTATAAATCAACACGCCCGTCAAAGTTATCAGAATGGTGAAAAGCTTTTCGCCAATCCTTTACCTTATCGTATCCGTCCTAAACATATTGCTAACAAAATCCCGCAAGGCTTTTATATTCAACTGCGACGTGATGGATTTCAGCAATGTGCGCCCTTTGAAAATTACCGCCTCAGTACGGCCAGTGGTTCAGATATTACTTTGATTGGTCTGGACCCTGTAGCAATGTTGCCAATTGATGGCGATCAAACATTGTCCGAAATTGCTACATTGTCTTTAATGCAACCACCATATCCGGTTTTAGTTAGTTCAGATTTAGCGCGGCTACAAGGTTGGCAAAACGGAGATTTTATTCTACTGGATGACGGTTCAAAGCTAGGGCCAATTAGTATCGATCAACAATCCATGCTGAATGGTACGCGAGTCATTGCAGATTTATCTTTAGTGCGGATGCTTAAAAAAAGCACAGGGCTATCAGTCATTGCTTGTGGTGATATGCCACCGGAAAAATTACAACGTCTAAAAAATGATTTACCGAATGGTCTAACGTTAGTACGAAGTTCTCGTAGTGAACTTGAGTCGCTTACGCATGCATTTCATCTGAATCTTAGTGCGATGGGGATGTTAGCTTTCCTTGTTGGCTTATTCATTTTTTATCAAGCGATGTCCTTATCATTCATTCAGAGACAGCCTTTGGTTGGTTTGTTACGTCAAGCTGGAGTGTCTGGTTGGCAGTTAACTCAAGCATTACTGATTGAGTTATTTGGCATGGTACTGTTTAGTTGGGTGTGTGGTAATGGACTTGGTCTGTTATTAGCCAATCAGCTTATTCCCGCGGTTTCGGCCAGCTTAGGTGCGCTGTACGATGCAAACGTTGGTTTATCTATTGCTTGGAATTGGCAATGGAGTAGCTACAGTTTATACATGACCCTCATCGGTGCTTTGGCAGCCTGTATTTGGCCGTTAACACGTTTGTTGAAATCACAACCAATTCGCCTGTCAGCTCGTTTATCCCTGGTTCGATTTGCTGGTGCCGAATTTAGAATACAGGCTTTGATCGGTTGCGCATTTTGTGTTGCTGCAATCGCTGTATATCAAGTGCCACAAACTCAGCTGTCTGGTTTTGCAATCATCGCATTGATGTTATTAAGTACGGCTCTATTTACCCCTTATTTGATATGGGCTTTATTCAATAGCCTTTCTTATACGTTGGGATGGGTGAAAGCGCGTTGGTTCTTTGCAGATGCGGCGGCGAGCATGAGTTACCGTGGTGTTGCAACCATGGCATTTATGATCGCAATGGCGGCGAATATTGGCATTGAAACCATGGTGGGTAGTTTTCGTGATACAACCGATAAATGGTTGAGTCAGCGTTTAGCTGCTGATATCTATGTGTATCCTACGAACAGTTCTGCATCCAGAATGAGCAGTTGGTTAAGCGTACAGCCAGAAGTCAATGCCGTATGGTGGCGATGGGAACGAGACTTTTCTACTGATAAAGGCATGTTCCAAGCGATCAGCACGGGGGCATCAGAGGGGGAGTTTGATTCACTGACGGTAAAATTAGGTGTCCCTAATTATTGGCATCATCTACATCATTCGAAAAGCATCATGATTAGCGAGTCAATGGCACTGAAGTTGGGTATTAAACCTGGTGATTACATTGACTTGTCAGCGCCATTAGGTCGGCATTGGCAGGTAGTCGGCATTTATTATGATTACGGTAATCCGTATCACCAAGTGTTATTGTCTCACCAAAATTGGTTATTCGCTTTTGCTGGCACTGGCAATGTATCTTTGGGCGTCCTAGTCAAAGAAGACATTAACGCTAACACTTTGAAAAAGCGCCTAGAATCTGTTTTCAGATTGGGGGATGACCGAACTTTTGACAATAACAATATTCATGACCAAGCGATGCGCGTGTTTGACCGAACTTTTGCTATTGCAGATACTTTAGGGCGAATTACTTTATTGATTGCTGTATGTGGAATTTTCTTTGCAACCCTCGCAGGGGAAGTATCGAGGCAGCGTCATGTATCATTGTTACGCTGTCTTGGTGTTTCAGGGAAAGAGTTGATCGTTATTGGTAGCTTACAGCTGTGCATTTTTGGTGCGATATCATTGATTATCGCCATGCCGTTAGGGGTCGCCTTGGCAAATTTAGTGGTTGATATCGTGATTAAACAGTCGCTAGGTTGGACAATGCAACTTCAATTAATACCTCATGAATATATGACAACAGCGGCTTGGGCCATGATCACGCTAATGTTTGCAGGCGCTTTACCTGTCATTCGTCTGGTAAGAAAAGCGCCAATCAGTTCGCTAAGGGATGCGCTATAAATGATGACTCGAGCTAAGTTAAGTATCCTTCTGATCGGTGTTTTAATTATTGTTGGCGTTTTTGCTGCTTTTTCTTGGTATGAGCATAGACAGACTCAGCACGATGTTAATGATGAGCTTAATGCCTCAAACCTTGAGACCGACAAAATCATTTTTGAACCGGTTTTACCCAATAATTCCGTGGTGCTTCCACGTGATTTTAAATTTCACCCAGAATTTCAGCATGAATGGTGGCACTATTTTGCCAATGTCGCTGATGAAAGGGGTCAACAATACAGTATTCAATGGAGTTATTTCCGCATTGCCAGTGATGATCGCACAACCCAAGGTTGGTTAAATCCTCAGATTTATGTTTCCCATGTAGTGATATCTAATGCAGATAAGGTGTGGCGTGAACAACGTATTTCCCGCGGTGGTATTGGTCAAGCTGGTTTTGAAATCAAGCCATTTAAGCTATGGATAGATAATTGGTCTTGGCGTTCATTAGGTGTTAGCCCTTTGCCTGGTATATTGGACATTACAACGGATACGTTTTCGTTATCATTGCAAAGTACGGCCACGGGGAGTTTTATTTTACCCGGTGAAGGTGGTTACCAAGCTAAACACAATTTACTGCCGATTGCGTCCTATAATGTACAAGCTCCATTTATGATGGTGAAGGGGAAACTCACGTTAGAAGGGCTACCACAAACGTTGAAGGTTTCAGGGTCTGCCTGGCTGAGTAAAGAGTGGGGCAATAACTTACTACCTTCATCCGATCGTAATTGGGATCGATTCGTCTTCAATGTTGACGGTCACAACACTTTGGTTATTAATCGCTATCGCCCTTATCAGCAGATGCCCTATGTTATTGGCACATTGATCCAATCATCAGGGGAAATTGTAACGTTAAGTGAAGATGACATCGTTGTTTCCCCGGTTGCGACGTCGACATCAAGTGATACTAATAGTGTTCCGCTACAGTGGATAGTGAAGCTCCCGAGATACGACGTACATTTGGTTATAGAAGCAGTGAATAGCGATATGGGGTCTACTTTTTTTATTCCTTATTGGGAAGGTCCAGTGCGAATTAACGGAAATCCTGAAGTCGCAGGTTTTATGCAACTTACTGGTTATTAAATGTTAACTTATCGATTAGGTATGTTATTTTAGGTCAAGCAACGCTTGGCCTTTTTACTTTTCAGCTACCCTTAACAGTGATTCAGTAAGGTCAGAGTTTCTTGCTCTACTCGGGGTTCATGATTGAAAATTACTGGTTTCAATTTATCTACGGAATATACGTTGTTTAGAGTCATTATTATCGGAAATTCCGATGTTTATCATCTATACAAGCGATTTTTACTGATGGCTGCTATTGTATAGACTCTGTCGAATTCTTTGTTAATCAATTAGTAGGACGCGTTGGTGATTTATCTCGAACAGAATTTAAACTCGGAAAGTCAACACGCCCTGACACATATAACTATAAGGACGATATCATGAGTGATGTGATTCGCGACTTTTTCAAAATGGAATCTGCTGGCGGTATCTTGCTAGTGATTGCAGCAGCTATTGCAATGATGGTGGCAAACTCTCCGCTAAATGATGTGTATCAATCCGTTTTACATTCTTATGTATTAGGAATGTCGGTTTCCCATTGGATTAATGATGGCCTGATGGCGGTATTCTTCTTGCTGATTGGTTTAGAAGTGAAACGCGAATTACTTGAAGGTGCGCTAAAGTCAAAAGAAACGGCTATTTTCCCAGCTATTGCTGCTGTCGGAGGTATGCTTGCTCCGGCGCTTATTTATGTATTGTTTAACGCCAATGACCCTCAAGCTATCCAAGGTTGGGCGATTCCTGCGGCGACTGATATTGCCTTCGCATTAGGTATTATGGCGTTGTTAGGTAAGCGTGTGCCAGTGAGTTTAAAAGTCTTCTTGTTAGCATTAGCGATTATCGATGACCTTGGCGTTGTTGTGATCATCGCACTTTTTTATAGTGGTGACTTATCGACGATTGCATTAACGATTGGTTTCTTAATGACAGGCCTGTTGTTTATGCTCAACAGCAAGCATGTTACGAAAATCAGCATTTATTTAATTGTGGGCTTTATTCTATGGTTCGCAGTCTTAAAGTCAGGCGTTCATGCCACTTTGGCGGGTGTCGTACTTGGCTTTGCTATTCCTTTGAAAGGTAATAAAGGTGAGCATTCTCCACTTAAACATTTAGAGCATGCGCTCCATCCTTATGTTGCGTTTGGTATTTTGCCTATCTTTGCATTTGCCAACGCAGGTATATCTTTGCAAGGGGTATCATTGTCTAGTTTGACCTCAATGTTACCGTTAGGCGTTGCTTTGGGTCTATTAGTGGGCAAACCATTAGGTATCTTCACATTCAGCTGGGCTGCGGTGAAGTTGGGTGTGGCTAAGTTGCCGGAAGGTATTAATTTCAAACATATTTTTGCTGTATCAGTGTTATGTGGTATTGGCTTTACTATGTCTATTTTTATCTCGTCACTTGCTTTTGGCACGACGAATGTAGAGTTTGATACCTTTGCTCGACTCGGAATTTTAATGGGGTCAACAACAGCGGCTATAATTGGCTATATTCTGCTTCATTTGTCGTTACCGAAAAAAGCGTAGTTTTACTTATATAGCCCTCAATTGAGGGCTATTTACTTTATAAAAACTAATTTTTTGATTCATGGAGCCTTGCAGCAAATACATTCATTCACTCTGCCATTAGCAATTAAAAATTTATTGCCAGCGTATTTATTTTTTGATATTTTTCGCCCCAATCTCGGACAGTAGATTCTGGGGGATACGCGTAATGACCATTCAAGCTGATTGTGACATTACGTAGGGTAGGTATCAGCAAGTCCTTTTGTTGATAGACGGGATACTCTTGCAGCGGGAGCTGCATGTGAATGGGAAACCCAACATTGAACTCACTAAATACGCTTACATTAATCAGCTTTGTACTTCCTCTATGCCCTGTGCTCGAAGACAGTTGCATCACAGAACCTTGATTATCTGATTTAGTAATCTTTCATCAACCTCGATGAACCTAATACCGTATCCGCTATTTGGCGAATCCGGATTTATTGCTATGTCTTATTTCTTTATCAACCAATCCTATTAAAGAAAAAGACGAAATTTACCCATTTCAAGGGGAAGGAAAATGAGTACAGCCTTTGAAGTCGATAACACTATCGCAACCATTTTTTCAGCTCAAGTACCTGTTGTAGAAGGGACTTACGATCTTACTCCAGACCAAATATTGCTTGATCAAATCGAGCATGAATCTGAAGTTCGTTCATACCCACGTCGTTTGCCAATTGCTATCAAACAAGCACATGGTGCATTGGTTGAAGACACTCGCGGTCAAATTTTCTTAGATTGTTTGGCTGGCGCAGGAACTTTAGCGCTTGGCTATAACCACCCAGAGATTAACCAAGCACTGAAAGAGCAGTTAGATTCAGGTCTGCCTTATCAAACTTTGGATATGACGACTCAAGCGAAAGATAAATTTATTAAGCAAGTCAAAGCGTTCTTGCCTGAAGATTTTGCGCAAAATTCAGCGATTCAATTCTGTGGTCCTTCTGGTGCCGATGCTGTGGAAGCAGCAATCAAATTGGCAAAACAGACCACGGGTCGCAATACCATGTTTGCTTTCCGCGGTGCATACCATGGCATGACTAACGGTACGATGGGCATGATGGGTAACCTAAATACCAAAGCTCGTCGTACGGGTTTAATGTCAGATGTGCATTTTATGCCTTTCCCATACAACCTACGTTGTCCATTTGGCTTAGGTGGTGATGAAGGGGCAAAAGCAAGCATTCGTTATATCGAACGTCTATTAAATGATGATGAAGCGGGCATTATGAAGCCGGCAGCTATCATTGTTGAGCCAGTTCAAGGTGAGGGTGGTGTGATCCCTGCTCCTGCATTCTGGCTACGTGAGTTGCGTCGTATTTGTGATGATCACGGCATCTTATTGATTTTTGATGAAATTCAATGTGGTGTAGGCAAATCAGGTCACCGTTTTGCTTTTGAAGAATCAGGTATTTCTCCTGATATTCTTTGCCTATCGAAAGCGATTGGTGGTGGTCTTCCTATGTCTATTCTGGTCTTCAAGAAAGAGATCGATACGTGGAAACCAGGTGAGCATACGGGTACTTTCCGTGGTAACCAATTGGCCATGGTATCGGGTGCTAAAGCATTAGAAATCATTCTCCGTGACGACTTAGTTGGTCATGCTAATGCTGCTGGTCAATATTTGCGTCAAGGACTTGAAGCAATCCAAAGCCGTGTTAACTGTATTGCTGAAGTACGTGGCAAAGGTCTAATGCTTGGCTTAGAAATTAACAAGCCGAACGGTGAGCGCAATAAATTTGGCGAGCCAATGTCAGATGGGCAATTAACACTGGCGATCCAACGCGCTGCTCTTGAGCGTGGTTTGATGGTTGAAAAGGGAGGTCGTGATGGCTCAGTTATCCGTTTCTTACCGCCGTTGATTATCTCTTTTGAGCAAATTGATTTTGCGCTTCGTACATTGGAAGCCGCTATTCTTGCCGCAGGTGGTGGTTCTAAAGATCCAGAGCCAGAAAACCAAGGTTGGAAAAAGCACTTTATCCAAACCGGAGAGATGGGCAGTGATGAATTTGCTGCGGTTATGAACCACACCACCTCTGCGATGAAGGCCGTGTTCGAGCAGGCTAAAGCACCTTATTCAGGTTTGGATCCAAAACAGCTTGAAGATGCGATTTATGCCGTTGATTTAGATAACAAAAATGCGCCTTTAAAAGACGTAATTTCGGAAATGGCGGAACTGGTTGCCAAGAACTCTATCATTGTTCAACACCCAGATTGTATCGCTCACTTACATACTCCACCACTGATGCCATCTATTGTTGCTGAAGCAATGATTGGGGCGTTGAACCAGTCGATGGATTCATGGGATCAATCTTCTTCTGCAACTTACGTTGAGCAGAAAGTTATTGATTGGATGTGTGAGAAATATGAACTTGGCGCAAATGCGGATGGCATTGTCACTAGTGGCGGCACGCAAAGTAACCAAATGGGGCTGATGCTCGCACGTGACTGGATTGCAGACAAATTAAGTGGTCACTCAATCCAGAAGCTAGGTTTGCCTGAATATGCAGATAAACTACGTATTGTATGTTCGAAAAAATCTCACTTTACAGTTCAAAAGTCAGCTTCTTGGATGGGGTTAGGTGAAAAGGCCATTTTAGCCGTTGATGCCAATCCAAATGGCACGATGGATGTCACGCAGTTAGAGGCGACTATTACGCAAGCTAAAGCTGAAGGTCTAATCCCATTTGCAATCGTAGGTACTGCTGGTACCACCGACCATGGTGCAATTGATGATCTCTCGACTATCGCTGATGTTGCTGAGCAACATGACTTATGGATGCATGTCGACGGGGCCTATGGTGGTGCTTTAATTCTAAGCAGTCATAAAGCTCGTCTGCAAGGGGTTGAGCGTGCACATTCAGTGAGCGTTGATTTCCATAAATTATTCTTTCAAACCATTAGTTGTGGTGCGTTGTTGCTGAAAGATAAGAGCAACTTTAAATATTTGCTCCACCATGCTGATTACCTCAACCGAGAGCATGATGAGTTACCAAACTTGGTTGATAAATCTATTGCTACAACCAAACGTTTTGATGCGTTGAAAGTATTCATGACAATGCAAAACGTTGGGCCAAAAGCGTTGGGTGATATGTATGATCACCTGCTAGAACAAACGCTACAAGTCGCTGATTTAGTTCAACATCATGAGGCATTTGAATTGCTTGCTGAACCTGCACTATCGACAGTGCTATTTCGTTCAGTGAACAAACAAGCTGCGGATTTTGATGAGTTAAATAAAGCGTTGCGTTTAGAAGCATTAACACGCGGTGTGGCGGTACTGGGTGAGACGATTGTGGATGGCAAAACTGCCTTGAAATTCACGATTTTGAACCCGTGCCTTCAATTGTCAGACTTCAAATCACTACTTCATAAAATCGAACAGTTAGCCACTGAGCTAGCAAAATAGAAAGGAATAGAAAAAACATGTCTGTTTTACAAATTGGTGCAGGAGGCGTTGGGTGGGTTGTCGCACATAAGGCGGCCCAAAACAACGACGTACTCGGTGATATTGTTCTTGCTTCTCGTACTGTTGAAAAGTGCGAGAAGATCATTGAATCGATCAAAGGAAAAAATAACCTTAAAGATAAGACTAAGAAGCTGGAAGCTCGCAGCGTTAATGCTGATGATGTCGATTCTCTAGTCGCGTTAATTAAAGAAGTCCAGCCTGATCTGGTGATCAACGCTGGTCCTCCTTGGGTCAATGTGCCAATTATGGAAGCATGTTACCAAGCGAAGGTCTCTTACTTAGATACATCTGTGGCTGTTGACCTTTGTTCAGAAGGCCAACAAGTGCCAGAAGCGTATGACCCACAATGGGCATTTCGTGAAAAATTCAAACAGGCGGGAATTACCGGTATTCTAGGTGCTGGTTTTGATCCTGGCGTTGTCAGTGTATTTGCAGCGTATGCCGTAAAACACTTGTTTGATGAAATTGACACCATTGATGTGATGGATGTGAATGCTGGTGATCACGGCAAGAAATTCGCGACAAACTTTGACCCAGAAACCAATATGTTAGAGATCCAAGGTGACTCTTTCTATTGGGAAAATGAAGAGTGGAAACAAGTACCTTGCCACTCGCGCATGCTTGAATTTGATTTCCCAAATTGTGGTTTGCACAAAGTCTATTCAATGGCGCACGATGAAGTTCGTTCAATGAAAGAATTCATTCCTGCCAAACGCATTGAATTTTGGATGGGCTTTGGTGATCGTTACTTGAACTACTTCAACTGTATGCGTGATATCGGTTTGTTGAGTCCTGAACCATTAACCCTACATGATGGTACGGTTGTACAACCGCTACACGTACTAAAAGCTATGCTGCCAGATCCAACGTCTTTGGCTCCGGGGTATACGGGTTTAACATGTATCGGCACATGGGTTCAAGGCAAGAAAGATGGCAAAGAACGCAGCGTTTTTATCTATAACAATGCGGATCATGAAGTGGCGTACAACGATGTAGAGCACCAAGCCATTGCTTATACGACAGGCGTGCCAGCGATCACGGCTGCGGTACAGTTTTTCCGTGGTAAATGGGCCGATAAAGGTGTGTTTAATATGGAGCAACTTGATCCCGATCCGTTCCTTGAAACAATGCCTAAGATCGGCCTTGATTGGCACGTTCAAGAGTTAGTTGTTGGCCAGCCAGACATTAAGATTCTTAAATAAGAATCAACTGGAGTTGTTATTTTTGTTTATTGACTTCGGTTGATTTACAGCAGTGGCAATGACTTATTCCAAGCCGATGCGATAAGTGTCGGCTTTGTTCGATTTTAAGAGTGATGAATAGATGCAAAAAAGCGAACTCAAAACCCCATATTTCATGATTGATGAAGCTAAGTTGATTGCAAATTTAGAAATTGCGAAACAGCTTAAAGAAATCTCTGGTGTTAAATTGGTATTGGCTCTGAAATGTTTCTCAACTTGGGGAGTGTTTGACATCATCAAGCCTTATTTAGATGGCACAACCAGTAGTGGCCCATTTGAAGTCAGGTTAGGCTACGAAACGTTTGGTGGCGAGACTCATGCCTACAGCGTCGGCTACAGTGAAGATGACGTAAAAGAAGTCGTCGATATCTGCGATAAGATGATTTTCAACTCGCAATCTCAGTTGGCGGCCTATCGCCATCTTGTGCAAGGAAAAGCATCTATCGGCCTGCGTTTAAACCCTGGAGTTAGCTATGCAGGTCAAGATTTGGCGAATCCTGCTCGTCAGTTTTCTCGTTTAGGGGTTCAAACTGATCATATTGATGCCTCAATTTTTGAAACCATTAACGGTGTAATGTTCCACATGAACTGTGAGAACAAAAACGTTGATGCCTTTATTGGTTTGCTCGATTCAATCTCTGAGCACTTTGGTCAGTATCTAGATAAGTTAGACTGGGTTAGCTTAGGTGGTGGCGTTTTCTTTACCTGGCCTGGTTATGATGTCGAAAAATTAGGCCTTGCATTAAAAGCGTTTTCTGAAAAGCATGGTGTTCAGTTATACCTTGAACCGGGTGAAGCCATCATTACCAAAACAGCAGACTTGGTAGTAACTGTGGTTGATATCGTTGAAAACGGCATGAAAACAGCGATTGTGGATTCCGCAACAGAAGCGCATCGCTTAGATACGCTGATTTATAATGAACCAGCTTCGATTCTTGAGGCCAGTGAAGAGGGTCAGCATCAATACATTATCGGTTCTTGTTCATGTTTAGCCGGTGACCAATTCTGTATTACTTCTTTTGAGCAACCATTAAAGATTGGTCAAAAATTGCATATTTTAGATAGTGCAGGTTACACCATGGTGAAACTCAATTGGTTTAATGGATTGAAAATGCCATCAGTTTATTGTGAACGCCTTGATGGTGATATTCAGAAACTGAATGAATTTGGCTATGCTGACTTTAAACGTTCGTTGTCTCAATGGTCAGTAAAATAATGTAAGAAAGCCCTGCAAGTCTATTGCGGGGCTTTTTATTATCGATAATTGGCATTATTTTACAGTTTGAAACTTTTCATCTTGTCATCTAATTGGCGGGACAGGTCAGCAAGAGTTTCACTTTCTTCAGCAAGGTAATTGGCTGCCTGTGACATTTCTAGCGCAGAATCATTAATTCCACTTACGTTGCGGTTCATCTCTTCTGCGACAGCACTTTGTTGTTCTGCTGCGGTTGCAATTTGCATTGCTTTATCGCTCACATGCTGTATATGAGTAACGATTAAAGATAAATCACTACCAGCATTTTCAGCGCGCTCAACACTACTGTATGCTAAATCTTGACTTTTTTGCATCGCGTTGGAACTGCTGACAGCCAATTGTTGCAAGCGGTTAATTGTCGTTTGTATTTGATCGGTTGAATGGTGGGTTCGACTGGCGAGGTTTCTTACCTCATCGGCAACGACAGCAAAGCCTCGCCCTTGTTCACCAGCGCGAGCCGCCTCGATGGCGGCATTCAATGCGAGAAGGTTGGTTTGTTCTGAAATTCCGCTGATAACCGTAGTTACTTCGCTAATTTGCATCACTCCCTCTTTTAATTTATGTACTTGCTCAGTCGCGACCTCTAATTCCTGCGATAGTGCTTTGATACTATCAACGCTGGAATGTACATCTTTATCACCGAGTCCGGCTTCTTTGCTGGCATCTAGTGTATCTTTTGCAGTTTCTTCTGCGTGGCCTGCGACGTCAGCAACCGTCGCGCTCATTTCATTCATAGCAGTCGCTAGCTGACTGAGCTGATCGCGCTGACTTGTGACCGCTTGGCTTGTTTCTTCGGCAGAAGATGCAATGCGAATAGCCGCTTCAGCCAGTAAATTGGCCGAAGTGACAGATTCGGTTAATGCAGTTCGAACAGATTCAACACTATCGTTGATACGAGATGCCACAATGCCAATTTCATCCTTACCCATAACTGGGACTTTGGCTGTTAAGTCACCGCTTGCTACTTTTTTCATCACTTCTTTAATGGCTTCAAGTGGAGTAATAATCGCTCGGCTGATGATTACACCAAGTAATGTCAGTATAGCGAGGACGATAAGTGTCGTTACGCCCATTTTTAGCAACTGCTTATTAACGGCTTGATCTATATCGTCAATCAACATGCCAGAGCCTAGTATCCAGCGCCAAGGTAAGAACCCATGAACAGCTGAAAGTTTGTCGGCGGGTTTGCCAGTATTTGTTTGCCAAGGGTAGGTTAAAAGCCCTTGTTTACCATCTTTGGCTAAATCGACCATTGTAAACCAAAACTGGCCTTCAGTGTCTTTACCTGGGTTGCCCATTTGTTTTCCGACAAGATCGGCCCTAATAGGATGGGCAATAGTATGGCGGGACTCATCAATAGCAAATATATAATTACCGCCATCAAAGCGTGTTGCGTTGATTAGGATCTTGGCTTGCCTTTTGGCCTCTTCCTCGGGAAGAGTTTGTTGAAGGTGTGCTATTTGCGAGAGAGCGGTATCAAGTACGGCATTGAGCCGAGATTCTCGCTCCGTGAGTAAATTATTTTTTAGAGCAGTTGCGGAAATGAGTAGTAGGCTCAATAAACCGATAATTGCAACAGCAATAATAGCGGTCAGCTTATAGCTGACTTTAATGTTTCCAAGCTTCAACATGACGTTACCACCATTTATAGACCCCAATCTTTACCGTTGGGTGTCGGTTATAAAGTAAATGGACAGATATAATTATTTTTTTATCCACATGCTATATCGTGGACTAAGATCATCATTTTGCGAATATTGGAAGTGTGTTTTGTGGTGATAATCACATTTCAACTATTGATATATTGAGTCAGTCAATAGATAAATAAAGAGGGGGCCGTATAGCTCACCTCTATGGTAATAGGTTTAAATTTAATAAGTGCTAATTAAGCTTCAAGTATAACCCGAGTATCTTCGCTCAAGGCTTCAAGTTCATCGGCAACATCTTCAATTTGTATTTCAGTCGGTAATTTAATTGCCATATTAGCAGTAAACAAACTGGAGCTTACTCCACCACCGCCAGCAATAAACACTCGTTGGCAGTCCATATCTAAGATGCTAATGCCTTGATTATCAAGAATACTCGTTATTTCGTTGACAATGCCAGCGCGATCACTCGCATCTAACCTAAGCTGATAAATGGTTTCTCCTTGATGACTATGTGGGTCTGATTCAACGATTTGTACAATTAGATCGGGGTGATCCATAAAAGCTTGTTGCACGAGCTGTGTATTTTGAGTTGGAAGTTCCACTTTTATTACAGCAGCGACTTGGCTTTCAATAAAATTCACTTTGCTGATAAGCCATTTACCGCCATTCTCATGTGTGATGGCAGCAAGCTGTTTAATGGTTGTTGGTGTCGCTTTACCGACGAAGTTGACGATAAATGTACTATTCATACTGAGCCTCCTAAAGCCAACAGACGAAATGTAAACCGTTTTAAATGGTCTCTTTCATTCAGTGTAGGAGTCTAAGACAAAGAATATTTGACGAAAGTCAATATTTTCAGCTTGCACCATTAATGGTTGTCAGTATTCAAACTTATCCCACAAAAAAACAGCAACTATGCGCTATTGCTTCTTTTTTAATGGGAAACGTTTGCTGTGAAATCTAATTAAAAGGTGATTTTTAAGTCAATGCCATAAAACTGAGAGTCATAACTGGCTCCGGCGTCTAAAGCGTACTTCGCAGCGTCTTGGTTACCAAACCATGGGCTACTACTGAATTGAAATTGCGCGTCACCATTCCAAGCATTCGATACCCAGCCATGAATATGGCCTACGGGGTTAAGAAAGAATAAAGTCACATTGCCCATGGTGGGTGAGCCCCATACTTCACCGCCAGTAGCCACAATCTCTTGCTCAGCTTCAAACATTAGTTCACCGACAACGGCACCAAAGAATGGTGTCACAAACAAGTCTTGCCAAGAAGGGATTTCCGCGAATGCTTCAACGCCATATTCCCAGAAGAAAGTAGACATCACACCAGAATATAAGAAAGATTCAAATTCATTAAAACCGGCATGTCTTGCTGCCGTGTAGTAAACGCCACCAAAATAGGGATGCATAATATAGTTTAGATAATGTTCATCGCGATCCCATGTAGGACCAGAAGAGACATTATCTTTCCACTTTTTAAACACCTTATTGTCACCGTCTTTTTCCCATTTAGTGACTGATTCTGGTAATAACGTCATTAAACCAACGGTTGCGACACTTAACCCCAGAATTGTATACGTCTGACTTTTTAGGTAATCCCAGTCTTTTGTATCTTGTACGGTGAGATATTTAGGTAGAGCTGGCTCTTCAAGGTTCAACTCTTGAGATTCCACTAAACTGGTTGAAAATGGCGAATTTGGCTGATAAATATTTAAATTATCATTAAAACAAGATGTTTGATTACAGTCGACCGTATAGGAAAACTCAATGTGTTGGTTGAAATCGTAAGTACTCGCGCTGGCGCAAGTTGGAAACGATAACATCATTGCAATGATGCTTTTCTTTGACACGGAAGGCTCCAAGTTTTTGTTTTTAATGATCAGAATCACAATTATCTATTAAACTCTTAGAGATGAAAACAGTATTTTGTCCAATTAGCGAAACTTATGAGAAAAATTGCATTCAAACAGTTATATTTTGCACTTTATACTTTGCAGCACCAATAGCAGTGTGAGTTTACACAAAAGGACACATTATGTTGAAAATAGCGATGTTAAGCACGGGTGAAGAAGTTCTTCATGGCGACATTGTCGATACCAATGCGGCTTGGCTATCCAGCGAGTTTTTCGAACATGGCTTTTCATTAGTGAAACGCGCAACGGTTGGTGATAATCAACAGTCTTTGGTCGAAGAATTACTAATGCTCAGTTTCAATAATGATGTGCTGATTGTGAATGGTGGACTTGGACCAACTTCAGATGATGTCAGTGCGGCAGCAGCGGCTCAAGCGGCTGAGCAGAAGCTGGTGTTATTTCCACAATGGCAAAAAGTACTAGAAGCATTTTTTGTTCAGCGTGGAGTTATCATGCCAGAAAGTAACCTCAAGCAAGCGATGCTACCTGAAAGTGCAGAAATTATTGATAACCCAATCGGTACTGCTTGTGGGTTTAAGGTCTTGATAAATGAATGTCAGTGCTACTTTACTCCTGGCGTGCCAAGTGAATTCAAGCAAATGATCACTCAGCAAGTACTGCCGGATTTAAAAGCTCATTACCCACAGCAGAGAGGATTAGAGTGCAGCCGCTTATTTACTTTTGGTTCATCTGAATCGGCTATCTCAGATAAGTTAGACAAAATGGTCTTGCCTGAAGGGTATATGCTTGGCTATCGCTCATATCTGCCGTTTATTGAGGTGAAATTATTTGGCCCTAAAGAAGATATAGAACGACGCGTACAACTATTGCAAATTATCTACAAGCGCTTAGAGCAATATGTGGTGAGTGTTGATGAACCGATGCTTGCGCATATTGGCCATTTAATGCAAGAAAAAGGGCAATCACTAGCGATTGCAGAACAAGCAACGAAAGGTTGGCTCGCAAGTTGGTTATTAAGTAATGAGCAAGTTGAAGCATTGAGTGGTCATAGTTGGATTCTGAGCCGCAGTGTAGAATCTGGCCTTGGTGATCAAGATCCGCTAGCCGCATCGTTAGCTCTTGCTGGAGCGACAAAAGAAAAATGTTCCACCTCATTGTCTTTAGTCACTGGCACTTTGATTGACGATCAATTTAGTCTTGCTTTATCTGCTCCGCAGGGAGAGTGGGGGCAAATACTCAAATTTAAACGAAGCTACAGTGCTAGTGAGCAACGTGAATTGATAGCAACTATTGCTGCCGATATGCTACGTCGTTACCTTTCCAACAAACCTGTTTTTACGCAATATGGTTCTGTGGCTCCAATAAAAGAGATGTATTTGCCATCGAGTGTGATTAACAACTGAGTGTGTAGTTAGCAGTTTTTTACTATCATATTGAATATTAAACGATTTTAAATTCGTCACTGTTTATTCATAACTGAATGTTTTTTGTGCTTACAATGGATGTTCTATTGTGTATGCATCTTATGATTATTTGGTCTAAAGGCTAAGTTTATGATTTATAGCAGGAGATAAATTTGTCTCAGATTTGAGTCTTTTTTGAGCAATTTTTCTCTGTACACTGTCAGTCCGCTTGAGAAAATTCGGCAGGAGGCTGACATGTTTCATCAATCCAAAATCTTAGTTTGGTATAAAGTGGCGAGTCAAAAAGTGATCTTAGGAGAGGCTTTAAGCAATGGGATGAGTGATGTGGTTTCACTATGGCTACATGCTCCATCAGACGAAAATAATCCAAGTTATCAAGGATATAGACTATCGTTGTTTGATGACGACGGCAGAGAAATTGCTCATAAATCAGTATCAATGGGTACTGCTGATGAAATACTAGCCGGTATTAATAAAGCCAGAGCTTAGCTCTGGCTTTATCGTTTTCTCTATCTTACTGCATTATGTCAGTTCTAAGCTCGTTTCGCTTTCAACCGATAGGTTACATTAGCAAGTTCAATGTGATTCTTCGCCTTACAAATGCAAGGCAAAATTTCATTGTGCTCAGTGTAAGCCATAGCAAAACCAACATATTCCACTTCACCAGAAACTAAAGTGCAACGACAAGCACCACAATGGCCATCACGGCAGTTAAACTCAGGCTCTAGCCCTGCACCTTCCATACTTTCCAATACAGTGTTGGAAGAGTTTGATTCTATGGTGGTGATATTGTTGATTTTTATACGTGCCATTACAGCTCAAAGTCCTCAAAGTCATCAGCGTGAACTTCGTTATCAATTTGACCTACAAGGTATGAGCTAATTTCTGCTTCTTGAGGAGCAACTTGTACGTTATCTGAAGATAGCCACGCATTTATCCAAGGAATAGGGTTGGAGGTTGCTTCAGGGTATGCGGTTGGAAGTCCAACGGCTTGCATACGCACGTTAGTAATGTATTCAACGTATTGACACAGGATATCTTTGTTCAAACCGATCATTGATCCATCTTTGAACAAGTATTCTGCCCACTCTTTTTCTTGTTCCGCTGCGGCCTTAAATAGGTCGAAACATTCTTGTTTACACTCTTCAGCGATTTGTAAAAATGCGAAATCATCTTGCCCGTTTCGTAGCAAGTTGATCATATGCTGAGTTCCCGTCAGGTGAAGCGCTTCATCACGTGCAATTAGCTTGATGATTTTGGCATTACCTTCCATCAATTCACGCTCTGCAAAAGCGAATGAACAGGCAAAACTAACGTAGAAGCGGATGGCTTCTAGCGCATTCACTGACATCAAGCAAAGGTACAGCTTGCGCTTGAGTTTATTTAGACTGACTTCGACAGGCTCTCCGTTGATTTGGTGGGTGCCTTCACCATATCTGTGGTAGTCGCTGGTCAATTGGATCAAATCATCGTAGTAGTGCGCAATGTCTTTGGCACGTTTTAAAATATGCTCATTTTCAACGATGTCATCAAACACAAGGCCAGGGTCATTCACAATATTGCGGATGATATGGGTGTAAGAGCGTGAGTGAATCGTTTCAGAGAATGACCAAGTTTCAATCCACGTTTCAACTTCAGGCAAAGACACCAGCGGAAGCAGCGCAACATTAGGGCTACGACCTTGGATGGAATCAAGCAAGGTTTGATATTTCAAATTCGAGATAAAAATGTGCTTTTCATGATCAGGAAGCTTGTTGTAATCAATACGATCGCTTGATACGTCAACTTCTTCTGGTCGCCAGAAGAAGGACAGTTGTTTTTCTATCAGCTTTTCAAAAATCTCGAATTTTTGTTGGTCATAACGTGCAACGTTAACCGATTGACCAAGAAACATCGGTTCTTTTAATTGGTTATTCTTTTTTTGAGAAAAAGTACTGTAAGCCATAAATGCCTCAATCCTTTAAAACTCCCCAAATAGGGGAGCATTATTAAATACGTTTGAATGTGAAATAAGGTTAGATCTTACAACCACCGCCAGCACAATCATCATCTTGAGCCTGCACGGCATCTTTTTGATCATCTTTAGCGCCATCACGAGTGTTGTGATAGTACAGTGTTTTCACGCCAAATTTATAAGCAGTGAGTAGATCTTGCAGCAATTTCTTCATCGGTACTTTGCCCGTTTCGTAAGTGCTTGGGTCGTAGTTTGTATTCGCTGAAATTGCTTGGTCTACAAACTTCTGCATAATACCCACTAAGTGCAAATAACCGTTATTTGAACCGATATTCCATAGCAATTCGTAGTTCTCTTTTAGGTTGATAAAATCAGGAACTACTTGTTTCAAAATGCCGTCTTTAGAGGCTTTCACCGACACATAACCACGTGGTGGTTCGATACCGTTAGTCGCATTAGAAATTTGAGAAGACGTCTCTGAAGGCATTAACGCCGTCAAGGTCGAGTTACGTAGACCAAATTCCATGATTTCCGAACGTAGTGTATCCCAATCATAGTGCAAAGGCTCATCACAGATTAGATCAACATCTTTTTTGTAGGTGTCGATAGGCAGTAGACCTTTTGCATAGTTCGTCTCATGGAACAGCGGACATCTACCTTGCTCTTTTGCTAATGCAACCGATGCTTTCAATAAGTAATACTGCATTGCTTCGAAGGTGCGGTGGGTTAGGCCATTAGCACTACCATCAGAATATTTCACACCATTTTTCGCTAAGTAGTAAGCGTAGTTAATGACACCCACCCCTAATGTACGACGATTCATGGTTGACTTATAGGCCGCTGGAAGTGGGTAATCTTGATAATCTAACAAGGCATCAAGAGCGCGCACAACTAAGTCTGCAAGTTCTTCAAAATCATCAAGCGATGTAATTGAACCCAAGTTAAAGGCTGAAAGTGTGCACAAGGCGATTTCACCTTCGTCATCTTCAACGTTTTTCAATGGCTTGGTTGGTAGAGCGATTTCTAAACATAAGTTAGATTGACGCACTGGAGCGACTGCAGCATCAAATGGGCTATGCGTATTACAGTGGTCAACGTTCTGAATGTAGATACGGCCCGTTGACGCGCGTTCTTGCATCAATAATGAGAATAGCTCAACTGCTTTTACCGACTCTTTCTTAATTGAAGGGTCATTCTCATATTGAACGTATAGACGTTCGAACTCTTGCTGATTTTCAAAGAAGGCATCATACAACCCTGGAACATCAGAAGGTGAGAATAGTGTGATGTTGCCGCCTTGCACTAAGCGCGAATACATCAGCTTGTTCAATTGAACGCCGTAGTCCATATGACGTACGCGGTTCTCTTCAACGCCACGGTTGTTCTTCAATACCAGCAGAGATTGTACTTCACCATGCCATAATGGGTAGAACACCGTCGCAGCACCGCCACGAACACCACCTTGAGAACAGCATTTTACCGCGGTTTGGAAGTATTTATAAAAAGGGATACAGCCAGTATGGAATGCTTCACCACCACGGATCTCAGAGCCTAGTGCTCGGATACGACCTGCATTGATACCAATACCTGCACGTTGAGATACATAACGTACAATTGAGCTTGCAGTTGCATTGATTGAATCAAGGCTATCACCACACTCAATCAATACACATGAGCTGAATTGACGAGTAGGGGTACGTACACCAGACATAATTGGTGTTGGCAGCGAAATTTTGAATGTCGACGTCGCATCGTAAAAACGCTTGATGTACTCAAGACGATTCTCTTTTGGATACTTAGCAAATAGACAAGCCGCAACCAAAATATAAAGAAATTGAGCACTTTCATAGATTTGCTTGGTTACACGGTTTTGAACGAAATATTTACCTTCAAGCTGTTTAACCGCAGCGTAAGAGAAATCTAAGTCACGTTTGTGATCTATGTAAGTGTCGAGTTCTTCAAACTCTGCACGAGTATAGTCTTCAATAAGATGCTTGTCATACTTACCCGTTTCGACCAAATGTGTCACATGCTTGTATAGCGTTGGTGGTTCATATTGGCCGTATGCTTTTTTGCGTAAGTGGAATACAGCAAGACGAGCAGCCAAATATTGGTAATCGGGTGTCTCTTCTGAGATCAAATCCGCGGCGGATTTGATAATGGTTTCATGGATGTCCGAAGTCGTGATGCCATCGTAAAATTGAATGTGAGCTTTCAATTCTACTTGTGATACAGACACGTTGTGAAGGCCTTCAGCTGCCCATGCAATTACACGGTGGATCTTTTCAAGATCAATATTTTCTTTGCGGCCATCACGCTTAGTGACAGTGAGTTGTTGGTTCATTCTGCTTCATTTCCCTAACAAAACTGCTTAAAGCCGCATTTCTATAGAATTGTTGTAAATTTCATTGCGGCTTTGTGATCTGAGTCTATCTATATATTGTAGCGTAAACACTACATATAGGGGTGCTTTGCTTTGCGACTTACAAGATAGTGCTATATGGAGGTCATTTCAAGTTAGAGATCTTGAACAGCTTGTGGATAACTAGCAAATAACAAAAAATCAGTTAGTATCCACTTACCGATGATCAAAGAGCAGGTTTGCTTGTAGGAAATTGCCATTTTGAGATCGGTTTAGATGTAACCGCAATTAAAAAAAAACTTCTTGATCTTTGCATAAAATCGGAGGTGTATTTTAGGTTGGTTAAAATGGAATCTGGAGCACAAAAAATGCACTAAAAAAACGAGTTGAGTTGTGTTAATCAACCCGATTTTTAACGTGAGTTATGCGCTAAATAACACGCCTAAAACAGACGTGTATGAACGATGTAGTTAACGTCGACATTACGACCCAAGCGGTAAGTGTCAGTCAGAGGGTTATATAGCAGACCTGTGATACCTTGTTCTTGCAAATTAGTTTGATCAATCATTTTGATAAGTTCGGATGGGCGAATGAATTTATCGTGGTCATGGGTACCTTCGGGAACAATTCGCATCAACTTTTCAGCACCGACAATGGCAAATAAATAAGACTTAATATTACGATTGAGAGTTGAGAAAAACACATGCCCCCCTGGTTTAACCAAAGTCGCACAAGCACGAACTACCGAAAGCGGGTCCGGAACGTGCTCTAACATTTCCATGCAAGTTACCACATCATAGTAGTGTGGTTTTTCTTCGGCGTGGTCTTCAATCGTACTTTGGATGTAAGTCAATTTGGTGCCTGTTTCTAATGCATGTAAACGAGCAACTTCCAGTGGTTCTTTGCCCATATCCAAGCCAGTTACGTTTGCCCCTTCGCGCGCCATACTCTCTGCCAGAATACCACCACCACATCCTACATCGAGTACAGTCTTACCAAATAAGCCATTGGCATTGCCGAGCACATAATTCAATCTTAATGGGTTTATTTGGTGAAGAGGTTTAAATTCCCCATCGAGATCCCACCAGCGAGACGCCATTTCTTCAAACTTTTTGATTTCATTAAGATCAACGTTCTGTGCTTTAGTCATGATAGATTCGCTCTTACTGTCAACTTATACATCCTTTATTGAATCACGCATTATAACTTGTTAAGTGAAACAGACCACTGCTTTCCCTATTTCGCGGATTTGTGGCTGAAAAGTAACCACTTATCAGTTGGGTATGGAATGAATGTGCAATTTCTCGGCACTTGATACACAACAAAGGTCACAACCTGATAAAAGGACAGGGAAAGTGATGCCGAAGTAGTGAATTATGTGTTATATTTTCCGGCCTTGTACGTATCAAATATACGATCAAAAGATAGAGGGATAATGGCTCTATGAGCGATTTAGCTAAAGAGATCACGCCCGTCAACATTGAAGATGAGCTAAGAGGTTCATACCTAGACTACGCGATGTCAGTCATTGTGGGTCGTGCTCTTCCAGACGTGCGTGATGGTCTAAAACCAGTACACCGCCGCGTATTATTCGCGATGAATGTGCTTGGTAACGATTGGAATAAACCATATAAAAAATCTGCCCGTGTTGTGGGCGACGTAATCGGTAAATATCACCCACATGGTGATAGCGCGGTATACGATACTATTGTTCGTATGGCGCAGCCTTTCTCATTGCGTTACATGCTTGTTGATGGTCAAGGTAACTTTGGCTCGATCGATGGTGACTCTGCGGCAGCAATGCGTTACACCGAAGTACGTATGGCAAAAATAGCGCATGAGCTATTGGCCGATCTCGACAAAGAAACCGTTGATTACGTACCAAACTATGATGGTACCGAGCAAATTCCAGCGGTTCTGCCAACAAAAATTCCTAACCTATTGGTAAACGGTTCATCCGGTATCGCTGTAGGTATGGCCACCAACATTCCACCACACAACTTAACGGAAGTCGTTGATGGTTGTTTGGCGTATATCAATAACGAAGAGATCACTATTGATGAGTTAATGGACTATATTCCAGGTCCTGACTTCCCAACTGCTGCACTAATCAGTGGCCGCAAGGGCATTATTGATGCTTATAAAACAGGACGCGGTAAAGTTTACATGCGTTCTAAAGCAGACATCGAAGTTGAGAAAAATGGTCGAGAAACCATTATTGTGACTGAGATCCCTTATCAAGTGAACAAAGCTCGTTTAATCGAAAAGATTGCCGAGCTGGTTAAAGATAAGAAAGTGGAAGGCATCAGTGCGCTGCGTGACGAGTCTGATAAAGATGGTATGCGTATCGTTATTGAATGTAAGCGTGATGCGGTAGGTGAAGTGGTTCTAAATAACCTCTATTCACAAACTCAACTGCAAACGACTTTCGGTATCAACATGGTTGCGCTTGATAATGGTCAGCCTAAGCTATTCAACTTGAAAGAAATGTTGAAATGCTTCGTTGATCACCGCCGTGAAGTAGTGACACGCCGTACTATTTTCGAATTACGCAAGGCGCGTGATCGTGCTCATATTCTTGAAGCACTAGCACTGGCACTGGCTAATATCGATGAAATCATCGAGTTGATTCGAAGTGCAGCGACACCTGCTGAAGCAAAAGCAGGATTGATCGCGCGCGGTTGGGACCTTGGCAACGTTGCTTCTATGCTTGAACGTGCTGGTACTGATGCGGCTCGCCCTGAGTGGCTTGAGCCTGAGTATGGTATTCGTGATGGTCAGTACTTTTTAACTGAGCAACAAGCTCAAGCGATTCTCGAGTTACGCCTACACCGATTAACAGGTCTAGAGCATGAGAAGATCCTTGACGAGTACAAAGCACTTCTAGAAGAAATCGCAGAGTTAATGCATATCCTTGCAAGTACTGAGCGTTTGATGGAAGTGATTCGTGAAGAGTTGGAACTTGTACGTGAAAACTTTGGCGATACACGCCGTACTGAGATCACTGCTGCAAGTCACGATATCGACATGGAAGAGCTAATTGCTCGTGAAGATGTTGTGGTAACACTGTCTAATGCTGGTTATGTGAAGTACCAAATTCTGAGCGACTACGAAGCTCAGCGCCGTGGTGGTAAAGGTAAGAGTGCGACGAAGATGAAGGAAGAAGACTATATTGAACGTCTTCTTGTTGCGAATACGCACGATAACATCCTTTGTTTCTCGACTCGTGGTAAAACGTACCGCCTGAAAGTTTACCAATTGCCATTGGCAAGTCGTACTGCGCGCGGTAAGCCAATCGTTAATATTCTTCCTTTGGAAGAAGGTGAGCGTATTACAGCGATCCTACCAGTGACAGAGTTTAGTGATGATAAGTTTATCTTCATGGCAACTGGCGATGGCACGGTTAAGAAAACCTCACTTTCAAGCTTTGCTAACGTACGTTCAAATGGTCTGATTGCTGTTAACCTACGTGATGATGACTCTCTAATTGGTGTTGATATTACCGATGGTGACAGCGATATCATGCTGTTCTCTAAAGAAGGTAAAGTCGTTCGCTTTAATGAGAATCATGTTCGAGCCATGGGACGTACTGCAGCGGGTGTTCGTGGTATGAAACTGGCCGAAGGCGACCAAGTTGTTTCTTTGATTGTTCCTTCCAATGAAGGTGATATCTTAACTGTAACGCAAAATGGTTACGGTAAACGTACAACCTTAGGGGAATACCCAACTAAAGGTCGTGCTACACAAGGTGTGGTTTCAATCAAAGTTTCTGAACGTAACGGTCAAGTTGTCGGCGCAGTGCAAGCTGAAGAAGGCGACGAGTTCATGATGATCACTGATGCTGGTACGCTGGTTCGTACACGTGTGGCTGAAGTAAGTCAAGTCGGTCGTAATACTCAAGGTGTTACTTTGATTCGTACTGCTGATGATGAGAATGTTGTTGGTCTACAGCGTATTGAAGAAATTGAAGAAACTGAGTTACCAGAAGGCGAACAGCTGGAAGGTGAAGAAGCGACAGTGGTGACTGCAGAAGAGAACACTGATTCTCAAGTTAGTGATGATACTACTACCGAGAATGATGACTCTGAAGACGAGTAGATTACTCTTGCGCCTTGAATAACAAGGTTTAAACAATACGAAAAGCCGAGCGATGATAGCTCGGCTTTTTTATTGGCCACATAAAATGTGGTTTCGTCATCCACCAATTTTTGAGTGTTATATTCGACTCACTCGACAAAACTGATGAAAAATTAGACATCAGAAAGTGTTGTGTGTAATTTAATAAGCAGCTAAATGGATTAGCATTTAAAAAAGGAAAGTTTATGACATTAGAAACATGGATTGTTTATGCGTTCGCGATATTAATTTTGACGGCTTCTCCAGGCCCTAGTTCCTTATTGTGTATGACTAAAGGGGTTACTCACGGTATGCGTGGTGCATTGTTCACTGCACTAGGCAGCTTAACGGCCATTACAATTATCTTAAGCTTGTCTTTTACAGGACTTGGTGTATTAATTGCCTCTTCGAAGCTTATTTTTAATGTGGTTAAATGGATAGGTGCCGCTTATCTCATTTATTTAGGTATCAATGCCTTGCTAAGTAAAAGCCAGACTCTCAGTGTGAAGCCAAATGAGAGCAAAGGAGGGACAGCACGAAGTCACTATATTAGTGGTTTTGTTGTCGGAGCGAGTAATCCCAAGGCTATCATCTTCTTTAGTGCTCTATTCCCTCAGTTTATTTCTCCTGACGTTTCATTAATGAGTGAATATTTGATTTTTGCTGCTACCTTTGTTGTTTTCGAGCTTTCTTGGCTGCTGACATACGCGTACTTAGGAACTAAGTCTTCAAATTGGTTATTAGCGGAAAGTCGCGTGAATATCTTTAATAAATTAACTGGAGGAGTATTTATTGGTGCTGGAGCTATTTTGTCGTCAACTAGCCGAGTCTAGCTTGGTTTATTAGAGGCTATTTTGGGGAGTAGGATTGTTTTTATAAGTTGTCGATATAACTTTCCTACTTGCCGTATGCCCACTCCTTCAAATAGTTTGAGTATTGAACAAAGTGTGATTGTTATTCCATAACTTTACACGACATAAGAAATCTTTATGAAAAATGGTATTATTTTTGAGAATTAATATAAGTTTTATAGGGATGAATCGTGAACTCCGTGATAATGCAATTAAAAAAAGACTTTTATGCGCAGATTGATTCTCCTAAAGAAAGTTCTTCGCCTTCATCTCAAACAACACTTGCCCTTTTGACGGAAGAAGAAATTCAACAACTCGAACAGATCTGGATTGAATTAGCAGTTTGGAAACGAAACCAAAGCCACTAATTAAGAAATTTAACTTTTTAATTCCATCCCAAAATAAAGCGAGCCTAGATAGGCTCGCTTTATTTTTTAGTCATAGAGTAGCACTGCAATAAAGGTAGGAACTGCTTGCTCAGTTATAAGCACGAGCCACTCGGCCCTCAGCAGATAATTGATACTCTCCCGTGTATGCCGGAATAAATACCGAGCAGCCTTTGGTGATGGTAATCTTTTCGCCATTTTGATGAGTTAATATTGCGTCACCATCGATCGGCAAAATAATTTCAGCGCTCGTTACTTCTACTGTGACATTATTTGACTGCGGATAAATCGCAAATTTAAAGTCCGTTACTGGCACAGGGAAAAGTAGTGCACCACGTTCTTCTATCGGTTGCAATAACAACGTAGCAGCAGGTTTTTCTTCAAACCGTGTGCACGATGCAAGTTCTGCGATGTCCATATGTTTTGGGGTTAAACCGGCACGCAATACGTTGTCGGAGTTTGCCATGATTTCAAGGCCTGTTCCTTTTAAGTAAGCGTGTGGTGTTCTGGCATCTAAAAACATCGCTTCACCAGGAGCCAAGGTTAATACATTTAACATCAGTGGTGAAAACAAGCCAATATCGCCCGGATATTGCTGAGCAAGCTCTAAAATAAGAGCAAATATTTCGTCGTTTGAGTAGCGATTGGCATGAGTCAGTAGCGCATTAACGGCTTGCTCTTTTTGCTCGCCGGAGAGCGATAATAAGGCAGTAAAGAAATCTTGTAGGCCTTTTGATGTTTGGTTTAGCTCAAATTGCTCAACGAGGTCAGAAATGACGTCAATTTGTAATGCTTGAAAGCGTGCTACGATTTCTGAAAGTGCACGAAAGCCATTCATAGCTTGGTAAGGTGTTAATGCGTAAACCAACTCAGGTTTATGGTTTGGATCTTTATAATTACGATGCCCAGCATTGAGTGGAATACCGGCCTTGTTTTCTCTATCAAAACCAACCTCAGCTTCTTGCTTGCTTGGATGAACTTGAATTGATAGCGCATTTTCTGCGGCTAATACTTTGAATAAATAAGGTAATTCAGCAAATGTTGTGGCAGTTGAAGCGGAAAGGAATGTCGATTTATCTTGGTTGATCAATTCTAACAATGAAATAGATTTATCATCAATTTCAACCTGAGAACATCCGTTGGGATGTGCACCCATCCAAATTTCAGCCTGTGGAACTTGAGTTGGGTTTGGAATATTAAACAATTGATTGATAGAAGTTGTACTGCCCCAAGCGTAATTTTGAATGACATTGTTCATCAAAAAAAAATGTTGTGGGTTGTTGGTCATTATGGCATCTCACGAAAATCAAAAATAAAGAAAAAAGAGCGAAAACAAGAACTAAAAAACTCCCGAGGTGAAGCGGGAGTACAACATAAACGAAGGAGCATAGCTTTGATTCGCATCAACCACCCCACGGGGGACGGGGTGGTTGGTTAAGTATTATGCTGCTGTTTGTTGTAATTTCTCTTGGCGCATTTTTTTCAGCGTCACACAGATAAGACCAGTAACGACTGCACCGGTTGCCATACACAGAAGGGCAAGTAGCGGTTTGTTCATTGCGCCGAGTAATGCTACTACAGGACCGCCGTGAGCAACACTGTTTGTAATACCAAAAGTGAAAGCCATGACCGCTGCAACCATTGAGCCGAGTACGTTTGCTGGGATTACTGACATCGGATCTTGCGCTGCAAATGGAATGGCACCTTCAGATATACCCACTAAACCCATAGCGCCAGAGGCTTTACCTGCTTCAATTTCTGATGCTTCAAATAAGTTGAGTTTGCGACCAAGTACGGTTGCTAGGGCCATGCCCAGAGGAGCTACTGGAATAGCACATGCCATTGCACCCATAAATTGAGTTTGACCGCTAGCAATCATCCCTACAGAGAATAGAAACGCCACTTTGTTGAATGGTCCACCCATATCAAAACCAGCCATCCCACCTAACACAATGCCCAATAGAATAACGTTACCCGAGCTCATATCCGTCAGTAGCGCGTTTAAGCCATCCATTAAGCTTGCGATAGGTGCACCAATAACAAAGATAAACAGGCTAGAGATAAATAGCGAACCTGCAATTGGAGCAATCATAATTGGCACAAGTGGTTGCAAAAATTTGTGAAAATGAATGCTGGTTAGCCATTTAATAAAGTAACCCACGAGAAGACCCGCGATAATTGCACCAATAAAACCGGTACCGGCATCTGCACCGTAAAATGAACCATTATTGGCGATCCAACCGCCGATTAAACCTGGAGTTAATGCGGGGCGGTCAGCAATCGCGTATGCGATGTAACCAGCAAGAATCGGGATCATCAATGTAAAGGCAACCACACCCACATTGAGTACTTGGTTCCACAAACTGCCATCAGGAATGGCCATTCCCGCCTCGGTAGGCTCACCACCGATAGCTAGAGCCAAGGCAATCAACAAACCACCCGTAACAACAAATGGGATCATGTGTGACACGCCATTCATTAAGTAGCGGTATAAATCAGAACGCGCTTGCGCCGCTTTGCCTTTTCCATCAGACACATTAGCGCTGGCATCAGCGTTGTATTTAGGGGCATTTAAAGCTTTTTCAATTAAACCTTTTGCATCGCGGATCGGTGCTTTTACACCAGTTTCGACCAGTTTTTTACCAGCAAAACGTGCCATATCGACCTGTTTGTCACACGCAACAATGATGGCGTCTGCTTTGGCAATTTCTTCATCGCTTGGGCTATTTTTCACACCAATAGAGCCGTTGGTTTCTACTTTGATGTGGTAGCCCAGTTCAGCGGCTCCTTTTTCAAGGGCTTCTGCGGCAAGGTAAGTGTGCGCAACACCAGCCGGGCAACCAGTTACCCCAATTAAGAAGCCTTGATCGGCTTTTACCGTGTTTTCTTTCTCAGTTTTGGTCAATAGTAAGGTGAGTGCCTCTTGCTCTGTCGTTGCTGATAAAAATTGTTCAATAAAGCCATCTTCAATCAGCTTAGAAGAGAGTTCAGCAAGCACTTCAATATGATGGTTTGAACCACCGTCTGGTGAAGCAATCATAAAGAAGAGTTTTGATGGTAGGCCATCTTCAGCGCCGTATTCGATGCCCGTTTTGCTAACGCCAATCACAACGGCAGGTTCAATAACGGCAGTGCTTTTAGCATGTGGCAGTGCAACGCCATCTTCAAAACCGGTATTGCCAAGTTCTTCACGGGCATAAATATCGGCTAAGAATTGTTCTTTATCGTTGATACGGCCTTGTTCTGCCAGTACATCGATGAGTTCAGAAAACACCTCATCCTTTGATGTTGCTTGAAGATCAAGACGGATCAATTTCTCATTAATGAGTTGAGTGATCATCGTTCGTTCCCTATATAGTTTTATCGTTATTGTAAATGACGCTTTGTTGACGATATTGTGAACGGATAACGTATGATTCGGTAGTGTACGAAAAATGCATTTACTGGATTATTGTACCCTTAGTTACTAAACGTGATCAGTGTCCTGTTTCTGTTTTTTGATTGTCATCTTAATGATTATCATAAAACACCTTTAAAATCAGGTGAATATATTGATTTTCTTGTGTTTTTTATAGTTGGTCAAACCAAGCTTATGTTTGGTACAGTATTGATTATTGGATTATAGTTGCATCTCTAATGCGTGTTGTAAGGTTTGTTATGTGATCCCCGTTTTTAAGAATGTCATTGAAGTCCTATTGTCTGAGCGCGAGAGCTTTAATCGAATTTGGTTTGCTAGCGATAACATTACGCCGCCTGCATTTAGCTACCAAGTCAATTTTCCTCGTTTAGAATTAGTAGTCAGTGGGGTATACAGTAATGAAATTGAAGAGGCAGAGCACAATATCGCCAAGGTGAATATTTTAGCAGGGGACGCGCTTTACATTCCGCCAAATTGCTGGAATAAACCGGATTGGGAAGAGGACTGCTCGGTATTGAGTTTATTGTTTGGTCGTCGCCAAATGGGCTTTAGCCTAGTGAGTAAACATAAAGGGGATAGTGGATTTTATGACGTGCAAAAACACAGTATACCAACCCGAACCGGTCATGCGATTGACCATATTTTAGCAGGCTTAAATGCGTTAGCTCAAGAGCCGACAAAAAGCCCAATGGATGAACATTTACTGCTGGCATTACTAAGCTACAGTGCCACCATGCTTGACCAGCCAGATGCTTCGCCGAAAAAACGTAGTGAAGACTTGTACCAAGGTATTTGTATCTATATACAAGAAAACTTTCATCGCAGCATTACGCGCGATAGCATCGCCCATCGCTTTAATATTTCAGCAAACCATCTTTCACGTATGTTTCGCCAGCAGGGTCATATGACATTGGCTGATTATATCGCTTGGGTACGAATTGAACGGGCCAAATTCATGTTAAAGAAATACGCATTTCGCCTGAACGAAGTAGCAACGCGCTGTGGGTTTCTCGATGTCAATTATTTCTTTCGTGTCTTTAAAAACAAAACAGGAATGACACCGTCGGAATACCGTGCAACAGTCACTAATACTTAGTTAGCGAAGCTTTCTTCTTTCACCATTACGTGCAGCAAAATAGCTTTTATGGTTTCCTCGCGTTGTGCATCTATCAACAATTGTCGGTGATCCTGATCTAATAACCAGCGAGTTAATTTTGTGATTGGTTTTAAGACAGTCTTATCACAAGCGGAAGGCAAAAGCAGGGTAATGATCATGGAGACCGGGCTTAATGTAGCTGACCAATTCAATTCATTATCTACGACGTGAACCGCTAATGCTGGGTGTGTAATGCTAGGGTGCATAATATGAGGTAGGGCGATACCAGAGCCAATGAGTGTTGATGAGACGGTTTCTCGTTGTTCAAGTGCTTGCAGAATGTCAATCGGGTTGTGGGGCACGAGTTGTTGTGAAATCTCATATAGAGCGGTTTGCTTTGTCGGGCAAGAAAGTGAATTTGAATAATGCCACTTTAACGAAAAAGGCAGTTTAAAAGCAGAATGTGTATTGAAAATATGTTCGGCGTGACGGTTTTGTTTATGGGATGTAGAGATTAACAGTGAGTGATCACGTAAATATTCAGTGATTACCATACATGCTAACTCAGCATCCAACCCTTCTATAGCGATCTGGCATAAGTCACCAGGATTTGACCCCATACTTAAGACTTGCAGCGTATGTGTAAGTAGTGCTTTTTTATCTCTGGTGAGGTTGAATACCACCACCACTGAGCGGAAATGATGGCTTAACGTCTTCAGCTCATTGAGCTGCCAACCGACTAACCCGTTAGGTTTTAAGACAAAATTGATTCGGGTGGTGATCATGGATACTTACAGATAACGGTCAAGCACAGACTGAACATTTGTTAGAACTTCTTCAATCGAAACTTGAATGGTTTTACAGCCAGCAAAACGCTCACGTCGCTCAATTTCAATGTCAGAGGCAATTAAAATAAGATCAGCACTGACAATATCTGAAACGGTGAGTGGGTTCTCTACGCCCATCGCCCCCTGTGTTTCTACTTTGATAGATAAGTGACGTTTTGCTGCTTCTTTTTTCAAGGCATCAGCCGCCATATAGGTATGAGCAATACCTGTTGGACAAGCGGTAACCGCTATAATTTTCATAACATTAAAATGAGTAGGGAAATAATAAGTGAGTATAAGGAGGTTAGAAGCTAGGCTCAACCAAAGTTCAGAGTTAAAGCTGTTATCTTCATCAAATAACAGTAATCCCACATTTAGCGGGATTACTTTCTTGAAGCTAACTACAAGGTCACAGAGAGTAACGGAAACCTTGTTTAGCCATTAGAAGTGATAGGCGACAGTGGCGCCAAATAGCCATTGATTTGCACTGTCGACCAACGGCGAGTCGGAAATATCTGAGCCTAAACGAGCGTAGGTAGTAGTTTGAGTGACTTCCCAGTTTGTTGAAAGAGGCAGTATCATTTTATAGCCAAGGTTATAAGCAAAGTCGCTTCCACCTTTGTATGCTTTACGAGTTGAGTTGGCTTCTTTATCTTTAACGCCAAAGTAATAGTCTACATAGTCTGAGCTTTGATAAGTGACGCCTGCAAAAGGAACAAGATCCAATTTTCCTAGGTTCATAATATGGAAATATTTCACTCCAGCTAGGTAACCGCCATAAGCATTGGTCACGTCATGTTGGAAATAGGTAGAAATGGTACCTTGTGGGCTTACGGCAAAGTCTACATTAAGGCCAAGGTCTAGACTGATGTCACGTTTATCCATGCCTCTTAAGATGTCTGCATCGTCGCTTTTGTAGCCTAAGGCGCTGCTACCTAGGTAGGCGCTGGCATTAATAGTATCTCCAGTTTGACCTAAAAAGCGGTAGTTGATTCCACCAAAGTCAACGTTTAAATCTTCACCGTGGTAACCAAAGTTGAGTAGTGGCGCGACGGTATGATCTTGCCCTTTATACAGTTTGCTACCGATAACCGCTCCAGCTTCTGCAACCCAACGACCTTCGTGAGTATAGATCTGACCGTTTCTAATGTATGTTTCAGCTGCGAATGCTTGTCCGGTAAGGAGTGTCGTTGCAACGAGAAGAGTCAGTTTTTTCATGCTTGAAATATCCTATAGTGTGGTTTGTTTATGTTATGAACACTGTACAAAATGAGAATGAAAAAAAATATCGACACTTTGTATGGATATGTCATTCATGTGTCATGAATCGTTATTGTCCGCCAGCATTTCCATTAATAAAGTGAATAGTATGGCGTAATAGTTGTTCACATTTTTGTTGAAGAAATTGGTGAAGTGCACGCGTTGTCGGACTCATTAAGCGTTTATCGGCACAAACCAAATAAACAGGCGTTACTTCACTTTGCCAATCGGGGAGGAGCGAGATTAACGACCCATCTATAAGATCTTGGCTAATGTCGAGCAGCGATTTGTAAGCGACTCCTTTCCCTTTTATAGCCCATTGCCTTACGGCGTCACCATCATTCGCGGCTAATTGCCCTGATACTGAAACCGTCTCAACGTGACCGTTTTTCCAAAATACCCATTTATTATGATAACTGCCAGAAAGCATAAAACATAAACAGTGATGCGAGAGTAAATCAGTGGGTTGCACAATTTGGGGGCTATTTTTTATGTAAGTGGGTGATGCACAAGCGACACGAATATTTTCTTTGCACAGTGGTAGCGCTACAAGGTTTGAATCGGGTGGAATACCATAGCGAATAGCAACATCAATTGGCTTACTGTACATATTGGTAATACTGTCAGAGAGCTCTAAGCGAATAGAAACTTTCGGGTGCATGGTCATGAATTCATCCAGCCAATCCAACAGTTGATTGCGTCCGAGGTCGGAAGGTGCTGAAAGGGAAATGGTGCCAGAAAGTTCACCTTTTGCTTCCGAAATCATATCTAAGCCATCTTGTAAAATCTGTAATGCGCTGGTGGTTTGAGTAAGGAAAATGTCGCCTTCGGCGGTGAGTCGCAAACTTCGTGTTGATCGCACAAACAGAGCGAAACCAAGCTGTGATTCGAGTCGTTTAATTGCTGCGCTTACAGCCGCAGGCGTTAAATTAAGGCCATGAGCAGCTTGTGAAAAGCCGCCTTGTCTTGCCGTTTCAACAAAAATATTTAGATCGTTTAAGGCTTTCATTGGTAGGACTTTCTAGTTGGTGTGATAGCCATAACAACATAAAGAGAGTGGTTTGCAAAGTCTGATAATTGAAGAGCAATGAGTTGTAGTTTGTCAGGCGACAACTCATTAAGCTGATTGCTATTTAAGCAATGAATATCAATGGGCGTGGCTGTATATACTCGATCAGCGCTTCTTCATTGACGATAGCAAGAAAATGCTGAAAATGTTTGCTTTGTTGATGCTGAAGTAATGATGCTTCAGAACACCAAATTTCTTGCATTACAAACAAGCCGTCAATGGATTGATCTCGGTAAAGCTCATATTGACAGCAACCTGTTTCTGCACGAGAAGGCTCCAATAATTCGGTAAGCAGTATTTCAACTCTTTTTTCATTACCCTGACTAGCTTTGATTTCCGCGATTAGATTCACACTTGCCATTAGCACTCCGTGATAATTGTTGTTTCAGGCCAGCGAGATTTAGGCAGCTTGGCATTGAAGTCTTCTTCACTGCGGTAACCTAAAGGAACAATAACAACACTAGACAAGCCTTGTTCTCTTAAAGCGAACGCTTCGTCAAGCACTTTGGCATCGAAGCCTTCAATTGGTGCTGCATCAATGCCTAATGTCGAGACACCTAGTAGTACTGTACCAACGTTCAAATAAACTTGTTTTTCCATCCAATGTTGAGCATCTTTTAAGTCAAATCTGTGCATGTTGACAAAGTAAGAACGACCTCTGTGCTGACCTTGCTTTGCCTCATCATTGGAAAATCGCCCATCTTGGTCTTCAACTTCAAGTAGATCAAGTAAGTAATTTTCATCAATACTGGTTTTCGCGCAGAAGACTAAAACGTGAGAGGCGTTAAGGATTTTCCCTTCGTTAAATGAGTAGAAGCCTTGTGTCGCTTGTGCCACTTTTTGCTTGGCTTCATCACTGCTTGCGAGAATGAAATGCCAAGGTTGAGCGTTGGTACTCGAAGGGCTAAAACGGATCAGCTCTTTAATTTCAGCAATGTGCTGGTCAGAAATACGTTTTGTTGAGTCAAAGGCTTTGGTTGAATAACGAGTTTTCGCATGAGCGGTTATGTTCATCATATATCCTTGTTTCTAAATAGGTAGCTTATTGTTGATATACAATAAGCTACCCTGTGAGCATGAAACAGTGCTCCCATTCATCATCACTTTCAAATTATTTTTTAAAATACTCGTTATTCCCTTGGCACATGAACTTGGCAGTAGCGGTTGAAAGGCATTGTTCACCACAAAATATCGAACTATCAAGATAGTAAATCGTTCGTTTTTGTTTAATGAGCGTTGCTTCAACCGTGAGAGATTGGTAAAGGGGCACTGGAGAAAGATATCTTACGGTTAATTCTGCTGTCATGGCGTGGATATCTTTAGCAAATAAACAATGAGTCATTGCCGAATCATGCAGGGTGCTGATCAACCCTCCTTGCATTACGCCGCGATAGCCTTGCATCTTTTCAGTTGCTACAATCTGTGCGGTCACACGATCATCAGTTAACGACTGAAATTCAATAGGTTGGTGATTTGAAAAAAAAGGTTCGCAACAAACTGCGCAGTGACAATGGTGTGGTGGATGCTGAATCAACATAATGTTTCCAATCTATGAATGAGGAGTAGGAACAGATAATGGCTAGACCGAAAAAAGCACGTAATATTTGTGGGCAGGCTGCATATGCTTGTTTCAAACCCAATGGCGTTAAGCTTACAGAGTTAGCTCAGGTCGATTTGCTGCCGGAAGAGTTAGAAGCACTACGGCTGGCAGACAAAGAAGGGCTAAGTCAATTAGATGCAGCGACTCAAATGGGCGTATCAAGACAAACGTTTGGTAATATTGTTAATCGTGCCCGAAGCAAAGTCGCTACTTGCCTAGTGGAGGGATGCGCACTGATGCTTGTTCAATACTAGCCATGTGATGTAGGTTCTTCAATTTGATAGAGTACTTTTTGGTGCTCATCGCATACATCAACACAATTGCATTCTCGCTCAATATCAATATTAGCCAGTCCACCACAGCTACCTTGTAAAGATTTTCTGCGAAATAAAACGCCCAGTGCCATCAATACAATCAAGCCAACAAAAAGCACAAATGCTAACAGGTAAGTCATACTGTTTCCCTGCTAATCACATTCAATTTAAGTACTTTTTTTAATGCAACCATGGTCCGAGGAGAAAGCTTATTATTGAGGCTATTCTTGGTATGGCACTCTTTTTTACTAGCACATGTTTTTTTTGCTTTATTCGGTGACGGTTTGCCAAAAGCAAGATCAGTCACTGGTTGCAGCTGATTTGGGTTAAGTGAAGATAGAACGCTCCCTCTCGGAGCTTTATATACAGCAATGTTTTTATTGAAGAGTGCTGACAACATATTTTGTCCAATACTACGGACAATGACGGCATCGACGTGATGATGGTTTAGAATATTAAATAATGTTTTTTTCTTGCCACAGTTTTCCTTTGAAAGCGGTACATCAATTAACGTACTAGTTGATTTTACATTATCTACAATCATCAATTGTGGTGCTTTAGCAAAGTGATTGAAGAGGGCGTTTTGCTGGCAAGGGATCGCGTAAATCATAAGAACTCCTAAAATTCGCATTTCGTTTTCAAGTCAATATACTCTCTATTTTTGGCATATGCCAATAACAATGAGGTGAAAAATTAGAATTCATGGATGAAAACAGCGCGTAAAATTATTTGGATATAGCAAATAGACCGAGTATTACTTGTCAAGTTTTCCTCAATTGTTTCACGTATGTAACAATTTTAATCTACACTTTGTCAGCTACAAACCCATGAATCTTGATTGCATATACATAATATCAAGTGTAAACGTTAACATTTGGTTATTTGAGAGTTTGAACGTAATTGTTTGTTCATTTGGCTAAGAAAACGAGAAGATGATCTCGCTGTTACATTGCGTTACGTAGCCTTACGTAATTTTGCAGGTCTCATCAAATTATTTACATCAAAACTTACAATTTGACACGTTCGCCATCAAAACTTTAACCAGTTCACATTAATTGTTCTTATTATTACTATACTTCGAAAGGTAAACGTTTTCACTGACGCCTTTTTTGTCAGTTAGATAGCGTTTTCCCCCTACATATAACGTAATAACAACACTAACAAATAGGACTTGTTCAATGAGAAAGTTAACTACTTTAGCAATGCTTGCTGCCGGTATGAGTTTTGGTTCTCAAGTAATGGCTGATACAACAATCGGTGTTACTGTTTATAAATATGATGACAACTTCATGTCGGTTGTGCGTCAAGCCATTGAGAAACAAGCAGACGGCGACAGTGATACCAAAGTTTTGATGAATGATTCTCAAAACAGCCAATCCATGCAAAATGACCAAGTAGATGTAATGCTCGCACGCGGTGTTAAAGCCCTTGCTATCAACCTTGTAGACCCTGCGGCAGCACCGAGTATCATTAGCAAAGCGAAAATGGACGATGTTCCAATCGTTTTCTACAACAAAGAACCAAGTGCGAAAGCGTTGGCTTCCTATGACAAAGCGTATTATGTGGGTACGGATTCTAAAGAGTCTGGCATCATCCAAGGTGACTTAATTGCTCAACATTGGAAGGCAAATCCATCATGGGATAAAAATGGCGATGGTGTTCTTCAATATGTCATGTTGAAAGGTGAACCAGGCCATCCAGATGCAGAAGCTCGTACATCTTACTCAGTGAAAATGATCAATGAAAACGGCATCAAAACTGAAGAACTTCACATGGATACTGGTATGTGGGATACCGCAATGGCAAAAGACAAAATGGATGCATGGTTGTCAGGCCCTAACGGTAGCAAAATTGAAGTTGTTATTGCCAACAATGATGGTATGGCAATGGGTGCAATCGAAGCATTACGTGGCGCAGGTGCAACAGTTCCAGTATTTGGTGTAGATGCCTTGGCAGAAGCACTTGCATTGGTTAAATCTGGCGATATGGCTGGTACAGTATTAAACGATGCTGATTCACAAGCGAAAGCGACATTTGAATTAGCGCGTAACCTAGCGAACGGTAAACCTGTAACAGAAGGCACTCAGTGGGAAATGAAGGACAAGATTGTCCGCGTTCCTTACGTAGGTGTTGATAGATCTACGCTTGAGTAATCTAATTTAAAGGGGGAGTTATTCCCCCTTTATCCCAATGCAGCGTGTTTATTCAATCAATTATCGAGAGACCATTCATATTTTAAACTGCAGAGATGTTAGTGGCGTTCATTGCTCATAATTACATAGTTTTTCTATGTTAATGGGAATAATTCTATGCTCTTCTTAATCGAAAGTTTAATTTGTTTGGTTATAGTAAAATAAGCGTAATTGATAATAACAACCTAAAATGAAATAAGTGATGCCATGGTAAATCAAGAACATGAATTTCTGTTAGAGATGACAGGAGTGAGTAAAGAGTTTCCTGGGGTTAAGGCATTAGATAAAGTAAATTTAAAAGTTCGACCACACTCTATTCATGCATTAATGGGAGAAAATGGAGCAGGGAAGTCGACACTATTAAAATGCCTATTTGGAATTTACGAAAAGAATGAAGGTGATATTATATTTCTAGGCGAGCATGTTAATTTCCAATCGTCTAAACAAGCTTTGGAAGCTGGTGTTTCCATGGTACACCAAGAATTAAACCAAGTATTACAGTGCTCGGTTATGGACAATATTTGGTTGGGTCGCTATCCAAAAAAAGGGTTATTTGTTGATCACGATAAAATGTATCGTGATACCAAAGAAATCTTTGATGAATTAGACATTGATATTGACCCAAAAATTAAAGTGGCGAAATTGTCAGTTTCTCAAATGCAGATGGTCGAAATTGCCAAAGCATTTTCTTATAACGCTCGTATCGTGATCATGGATGAGCCAACTTCATCTTTGACTGAGAAAGAGGTATCACATCTCTTTACTATTATTAAGAAGTTAAAAGAGAAAGGCTGTGGCGTGGTTTATATCTCACACAAAATGGAAGAGATTTTCGCCATTTGTGATGAGATTACGATCCTACGTGATGGGCAATGGGTAGACACTCGACCACTGCAAGGTCTAGATATGGACAAAATCATATCGATGATGGTTGGTCGAGAACTTACTCAACGCTTCCCTGTAAAAACAAACGTCCCCAAAGAAGTGATTTTAGAGGTTAAAAACTTAACAGCGCTGAACCAACCTTCGATTCAAGATGTTTCATTTGAACTAAGAGAAGGTGAAATTCTCGGTGTCGCTGGGCTTGTTGGTTCAAGGCGGACTGATATAGTCGAAACGATTTTTGGGGTACGTGAGCGCAGTGGTGGGCATATTGTTTTACACGGTCGTGAAATGAAAAACCGAGATGCTCATGAAGCTATTAATAACGGTTTTGCTTTAGTGACTGAAGAGCGTCGATCAACGGGAATATACGGCAATCTAGATATCACTTTTAATTCCTTAGTCGCTAACGTTGATGAATACAAAACCAAATTGGGATTGTTGAGCAACAAAAAGATGAAAAGCGATACTCAGTGGGTGATTGACTCCATGAGTGTAAAAACACCATCGCATGAAACATCGATTGGTTCCTTGTCTGGTGGTAACCAACAAAAAGTAATTATTGGTCGTTGGTTATTAACCCAACCTGAAATATTAATGTTAGATGAGCCTACTCGTGGTATTGATGTGGGTGCTAAATTTGAAATATACCAGTTGATATTGGAATTAGCGAAGAAGAATAAAGGTATTGTTATTATTTCTTCTGAAATGCCAGAGCTGTTAGGTATTACTGACCGAATTTTGGTTATGAGTAATGGCCGTGCCGCTGGGATCGTTAATACTAAAGACACTTCACAGAATGAAATATTAGAGCTGGCCTCTCGTTACCTCTAGGGAAATTATTATGGATTCGGTTAAAACATTTGCAATGAAGCACCTTAAGGAAGGTGCGATCTATGCGGTTCTATTTATTCTTCTTGCTATTATTATTATTCAGGAACCTTCATTTTTAAGCTTGCGCAACTTCAGTAATATTTTAACGCAATCTTCTGTGCGTGTTATTATTGCACTCGGAGTAGCTGGTTTAATTGTTACACAAGGTACTGACCTTTCAGCGGGTCGCCAAGTTGGTTTGGCTGCAGTTATTTCAGCCACACTTTTACAGTCGATTGATAACGTGAATAAAGTATTTCCAAGTATTGGTGAAGTGCCAATTATTGCGGTGATACTTTGTGTGTGTGCTATTGGTGCAATCCTTGGTTTGGTCAATGGTATTATTGTTGCTTATTTAAAAGTGACTCCATTTATCGCGACCTTGGGTACGATGATTATCGTATATGGTGTGAACTCATTGTACTACGACTCGGTAGGTGCTTCACCGATTGCTGGTTTTGATGAGCGTTTCTCTACATTTACCCAAGGGTTCATCCGGTTTGGTGACTTTAGGTTCTCTTACATAACCTTTTACGCCATTATCGCGATTATCTTTATGTGGATTTTGTGGAACAAAACAGTTTTCGGCAAAAACATTTTTGCTGTCGGCGGTAACCCAGAAGCGGCGAAAGTCTCTGGTGTTAACGTACCAATGACACTGCTTAAAGTGTATGCGTTGTCCGGTGTGTTCTATGCCTTTGGTGGTATGTTAGAAGCTGGCCGTATTGGCAGTGCCACGAATAACTTGGGCTTCTTGTACGAGCTTGATGCGATTGCAGCATGTGTGGTAGGTGGTGTTTCGTTTGCTGGTGGTGTTGGTAGTATTGCAGGCGTTGTAACTGGGGTACTTATTTTTACTGTTATTAACTATGGTATGACGTATATCGGCGTAAGCCCTTACTGGCAGTACATTATTAAAGGTGGCATTATTATCTTTGCTGTTGCCTTGGATTCAATGAAATACGCAAATAAAAAATAATTACCTACCTGAGCGTCACGGTTAGTGGCGCTCTTTTCTATCTTATGAAAACTCTCTTTTAATCTTTTGATATACCGAGTGTTTCAAAATAAATCAATATTTCTTCAATCAACGCTTTTATTCGAGAAGGTTGATGTTCTCTATTTGGGTAAATCAAATGTAAATCAGACCCAGAAGTGAGATCCGCTGCATGAAAGCTTTGATGGTAATTATCTAATACGGTAACAAGTCTTCCTGATGCTAAGTCAGCTTGGATATCTAGTTGGGATTTGAGGGCGATTCCCGCACCTTCAGTCGCCCATTGGCGGATGATGCCACCATCATTAGAAAGTCGTGCCGGTTTTATAAGTACATCTTGCTGTATATTATTGTCATAGAATGACCAGCGAGTCAGTGATTCGTTACCACGAACCATGCCTAAACAACGGTGATGCTTAAGATCATCCGGAACCTGTGGAATACCATGTTGCTTTAAATAATTAGGTGATGCGCATAATACACGTCGGTTTTGGATTAATTTTCTTGAAATTAATTGACTATCTTTCAGTGATCCATAACGAAGTACTAAATCGAGTTTTGATTCATAGAGACCTAAAATCGTATCGCTAAAAGTAATATGTGGAATAACCTTAGGATGCTTGAGCAAAAATTTGTCTACTATTGGTAATAGATGCTGGCGACCCAGATCTTTAGGTGCAGAGATCCTAATACTACCTTCAAACTGTGTTTTCTCTGTTAATAGTGATGATTCTAACTCAGCAATATTGGCTAGCGTTTGCTGGCTAAGCTGGTAAAAATGTTCTCCAGCTTCGGTGAGCGCAATTTTACGCGTCGTTCTTTGAAGCAGTTTTACACCGTAGTACTGTTCTAATTCTTTGAGTTTTATGGTGACAGATGCAGCTGAGATGTTTAAGGATTTGGCTGCTGCAGCTAACCCTTGTTGCTCTACAATGGCGACAAACAATTCCATATTAGCCAATTTATTCATCTTTTCTGCTCCCCTTTATGCTTATTGTTTATTAAATCTAAATACTATTTTTAAAATTTACTAGATTATTAATCATTTCTTTTGTTTTAACCTTATTACACTGAGTTTAATGACATAGAGACTAATTAATGAGCAAACTATTTTCTTCCGCATCTTTGAATGCATTTGATGTTCAAAACCGTATTGTTATGGCGCCTATGACGAGAGCAAGAAGTAGCCAGCCGGGTAATGTACCGAATGAGATGATGGCGGAATATTACGCACAACGCGCAAGTGCAGGCCTTATCATCACTGAAGCGACGCAAATTTCCGACGATAGCCAAGGTTACTCATTTACTCCTGGTGTTTATACGCCAGCGCAGGTTGTTGGTTGGAAAATGGTAGCCACAGCTAGCCAAAAAAAAGGCGCTAAAATTTTTAATCAGCTGTGGCATGTAGGGCGAGTATCTCATCCAGTTTTTCAAAATGGAGAAAAACCGATGGCACCATCTGCTATTGCACCTGTAGACACGAAAGTGTGGATAGCCAATCAAGGTGAAGCAGGGCTGATGATTGATTGCATTGAACCTAGGGAAATGACCCACCAAGATATCCAGCGTGTCATCGCTGATTTCACTCACGCTGCTACAAATGCCATTGATGCGGGATTCGATGGTATAGAAATTCATGGTGGAAATGGATATCTGATAGATCAGTTTTTGCGAACTAATTCCAATAAACGAAATGACCAATATGGTGGCAGTCGAGAGGATCGTTTACGTTTTTTAATAGAGGTAGTGACATCGGTTATTGATGCTATCGGTGCGGATAAAGTTGGCGTAAGGCTCGCACCTTACATTACATTTAAAGATATGGATTGCCCTGACATTGTACCAACCATTTTGCAAGCAGCTGAACAGTTGCAGGCCTTGAATATCGCTTACCTGCACCTTTCAGAGGCAGATTGGGACGATGCACCGAAGATCCCCGAAAATTTTCGCCGCCATTTACGTGAAGTTTTTAGCAACACTATTATTGTTGCTGGACGATATGATGTGAAAAGAGCTAACGAAATACTTGATGCTGGCTATGCAGACTTGGTCGCTTTTGGGCGCCCATTTATTGCAAACCCAGATTTAGTTGAGCGACTAAAAGAGGGAGTTCCGTTAGCTGAGCTTGATCCAACGACACTATTCGGCGGAGATGCTAAAGGGTATACAGATTATCCAAGTCGCAGCTAGGTCGTGTTGGCCTTTTTCTATCTTTTGAACGCTAATGAACCTAATCATTTAACGCAGAGGCTCCATTTGGAGCCTCTCTTACATCTATCGTCTCAATTGAATGCTGACTTGGGTTAACTGCGACAGTTTGCGAACAGATCCATATGTGGATTATAAACTTCGGTGGTGATATCCATGATGCCAAGCATTGAATGGAACAGATTATCTTGTGAATAGGTTTTTTGTTGAGCATTATTCCGTAAACAGGTTGTATTGAGTGATTTTTCTCGCTCAAAACCAGGGGATGTCCAAAACATCATTGGAACTTGCGTTTGATATGCTGGTGCTAAGCCATAAGGCATACCGTGCAAGAACAAACCGTTTTCACCGAGTGACTCACCGTGATCAGAAATGTAAATCAATGCAGTATTGTATTTATCTTCTAATGTTTTGAGTTTTTCGATGGTTTGAGCAATAACGTAATCGGTATACAAGATGGTGTTGTCATATGTATTGATTATTTGATCAACAGTGCAGTTCTCTATATCCGCTCGCGGGCAATCAGGTTGAAATACCTTTTTGTCTTGCGGATAACGTTGAAAATACGTTGGGCCATGGCTGCCAATTAAATGCATGAGCAACATACGGTTACCCTGCATTTTGTCGATATTCTTCTCGAAATTTTCTAGCATAGCCATGTCATAGCAGGTCTGTCCATTACACAGTTCATCAACGCGGCTGCGATCAATTTCGATTTTGTCGATGTTTTTGGCTACATTCTTGTCACCACCATCATTTTCAATCCAGAATAAACCAACCTGTGCACGCTTCAATATATCCAAAAAGTTATCTTGGTTATCCGCGGCTTGGCGACTGTAATTATCACGAGTAAAAGACGAGAACATACAAGGGACAGATACCGCTGTTGCTGTACCACAAGAGCTGACATCTTGAAATGAAATAACATTTAGTGCTTTGGTGTAGCTATTGGTTGGTCGATTATAGCCATTGAGCTGATAGTTTTGTGAACGAGCCGTTTCGCCAAGTACAAATACCACTAAGGTCGGTTTATCTGTCGCAGCAGATAGAGCTTGTGGCATTTGTTTGGCATCTAACCCTATTTCTCGATAAATAATCGGTGTCGCTAAATACGTACGATGTACATATTTCCCAATGCTATATACAAGCTGTGTTGGGATAATAAGCTGTCTTAAATAAGAGTTGTTACGGCCAACCGAGGCATAGTCTTGATAGTACATCATTGCGACAGTGCCAATCACTACCAAAGAAATGGCCATGGAGGTCAACTTTCGCAAAATCAGATTGAAGAATGACTTGTTTTTTTGAATCGGAGTGATGATTAGTAGTAGGGCTGGAATTATTCCCATGCCGATCATCCACACCAAAGAGTACAGACTAAAATAAGAGCCCGCTTCACTGCTATCGGTTTCTACAATGTTGGCTATCATGTCCGAATCAAACAGGGTGCCATAATTAAAACCAGCGTAACTGACGGCAGCTGACAATAGGATTAAAAGCGCGAAAAAGGGTTTGGTGAGCCAAGGCCAGCTAAATAGATTAAATAAGAAATTAAAGGTGGCCAAAAAGAAGATTGGAATTGAAATAACAAAACCAATTTTTACCCCGTCTAATTTACTCAAAACATCACTGAGCGCAGAATAAACTGGAAGGTTAACAATGACTACAAAATATAACGCAAGACAAAAACTAATGCCTACGTAAGAGAGGTTAATTCCTTTGAATGATCTATGCATTGATTACACCAAAATAAAACACCATGTGAATGCTGCGAAAATTAATGCAACGAGAACGGCGGCAGAGCCGATATCTTTTGCTCGTCCACTCAGTTCATGCCATTCACTACCGACTCGATCAACCACAGCTTCGATGGCGGAGTTCATCAATTCAACAAGCACGACCAGTACTAAGCTGCCAATCATTAATAGCTGCTCTATTTTCGTGACAGGGAGAAAGAATGTGAGCGCGATTAATATAAGAGAAGCAATCACTTCTTGCCTAAAGGCTGCTTCATTCTGCCATGCAGCATGAAGACCTTTCATTGAATAACCGGTGGCATAAAAGAGACGACTGATACCTGTACGACCTGGTTTCATAGTTCAAACAACCTAGTAATAATTATGTGGGAAATAAGATTAAATTAGACTAGCACCATAAGTGTGAAAAATTTGTTGAGGAAAAATCACCCTTTTAGTGTAGTGAGATTAATTGTGCAGTGTTTTTTTGTTAGTCGGTAGTGTTGGTTTGTATGGATTCGTCAGGAAATGTCATTTTTGGAATACAATCATACTTTTAATTGGCTCTCTGTTGCTTGCCGTTTAGCACTAACCTTTATTTTGAATAGGGTAGGAAAATCGTGAAACAAGCACCACCTAGAGGGCTGGTTGAAACGGAAACCTTACCGTGATGGCGCAGGACAACCTGTTTAACTATGGCAAGTCCCAAACCAAACCCTGAGTGTTTTTCTCCCCGAGAAGAATCTGCACTATAAAAGGCATCGAAAATAAAAGGCCAATGTTTCTCTTCTATGCCTCGTCCATCATCATGAACACAAATAAGAAGTTGTTTGTTATCGGGAGAGAGCGAGAGAGAAACGCCAATTTTCCCTTGAGCATACTTTTGTGCATTACCCAATAAATTGTCGAGTGCCCTTTTGAGAAGATACGGGTCTGCGGTGAGCGTGAACAAGGTTTTTGGCTGAGTATATTCAATATGATTTGATGAGTCGGTTCTCCACTTATCAAGCAACGGTTCAAGCCAACTATTAAGCGGTATGGGTTGAATATTCAGTTCACTTTCTGGACGTTCTACTTTTGCATAGTATAGAAGCTCATTTACCATGGTTTCCATTTCTTCTGTATCTTCAATGATACTAGCGACTTTGGTGGCTTGTTTGGGCGTTAACTGATAATCCGCAAGCATTTCGGCTTGCCACTGAATACGGAAGATTGGTGTTCTGAGTTCATGGGCGATGGCATTGGTCAGCGCTTTATTACTGGTAACTAAATCTGAAATTTTGTCTGCCATGAAGTTGAAACTCCGATTTAAGGAACCAACCCGTTTGTTGCTATCAATGGAGGCTCTAGCCGTTAGATCCCCACTTGCAAAGGCGAGCGTTACTTTTTCTAATGCACGTACACGACGACTTAAGAACCAAATAAAGACTACGCAATAGAGTGCGAAGCCAACCAACAAAAAAATTAGAGTGATATTGTCACTAAAGTTGATAGCTTGACGAAGAGGTGTATTTAAATCTGGTTTGAGTTGATAAATATCAGAGCCTAAATGGACTCGAAACCACAGATTTCTATCATTATCATGGAAAGTATAAGCTTGAGAGTGGTCATGAAAAAAAAATTGACTGATATCCGAAGGTAATTCTTGCGTTGAAAATTTGGTGAGTATCTGCCTCGTTTTCTGTGCATATTTTTCGACAGCCGCTACAGCCGATTCATCCCCTTCATGTTGATAAATTACTTCTATGAGGTCGTGCCAAGCCTCAGCCTGATAATCGGCTAACACATAATCATAATCGGTATTGAGCTGATAGATGACGACCTCAATCGTCGCTAAACTTGCGATAAAAAACAGTACTAGTCCTACAAAAGACTCAATATAAATACGGCGCATAACAAGGCTCTTTTAAAAAATATGTTTTTTAATGGAATTGTTTTTATCAATCAGACGGTTTACCACGTATCAGGGACGAAAAGATAACCTTTTCCTCTGACAGTAATAATACGTTTGGGAGGGGAAGAGTCGTCCCCCAATTTTTTACGTAAAAGGACAATTTTATTGTCAACGGTTCGATCAATACCATCATATTCAATTCCACGTAACGCTTTGGTAAGAATATCACGAGACAGCACTTGATCCGGTTCTGAAGCAAGTAGCCAAAGTAAATCGAACTCACTGTCAGTCATTGCAATAGCTTCACCATTTAGTTCACAGATATGGCGAGATTGATTCAAGGTTAATTTACCATATTCAAGTGTTCCCTTAATCGGCTGACTGGTTTGTACCTCTTGGCGTCTTAGTAACATACGCATACGTGCTAGTAGCACACGAGGCTTAATCGGTTTGGTGACAAAGTCATCCGCTCCAATTTCTAGTGCAGCGACATGGTCAAAATCGTCATCGCTTGCCGTCAACATCAATATCTTACCTTTATACATTGAGCGGATCTGTCTACAAATTGTCAGGCCATCGTCACCGGGTAGCATAAGGTCGAGCAGAAGTAAGTCGGGTTGTAGAGTGTTGATGACATCACTCGCATTGCTTCCTTCAGCTAAACTCGTCACATGAAACTCTTTATCTTCAAAGTATTCCGTTAACATTTCTCTCAATTTTTGGTCATCTTCGACGATGAGCAAGGAATATTTTTCTGTCATGAAAACCTTAGAGCTCTAGTCTGACAATATTTGTCAATTTTCAATATTGCGGCAATCATAACGCAAAGGCCTAGCAATTTCGCTAGGCCTTTTTATGGTTGGATGAGTTATCATTCGATGGGTGACTATTCCGCCGCTTTAGTCGGCTGTGCTCGTAGTTTATTTGCTAATGCCACTACAAATGGGCTACTGAGAATCAATACCGCAAGAACTGTAAAAGCAAGGGTAATCGGACGTTCCCACAAGAAACTTAACTCACCATCGCTGATCATCAAGGCGCGGCGTAAGTTTTCTTCCATTAAGCCTCCCAAAATAAAGCCGAGTAACAAAGGTGCGAGTGGGAAATTAGCCAGCCTCAATGCAATTGCTCCCATGGCGACCAACAGCATGATGAAGACATCCATAGTATTGAAGGACACCAAGTACACACCAGTAATTGAGAAAAACAAAATCATCGGTAGTAATACTGTTCTTGGTACGGCAAGTAATCTTGATATGTAGGGAATAAGCGGCAAATTTAAAATAATCAGTACGATATTACCCAAGTACATTGAAATGATGACAGACCAAAAAACATCGGGGTGATCCACAAACAAGCGAGGGCCGGGTTGAATGCCGTATGACAAAAGTGCACCTAGCATAATTGCCGTCGTTCCTGAGCCTGGAATGCCCAGAGTTAAAAGCGGTACAAATGAGCCACTGGATGCTGCGTTATTGGCAGACTCAGGTGCGACTAATCCTCGAATTGAACCTTTGCCAAATTGTTCTTTTTTATCTTTTGGCGCTAAGTTACGCTCCATGCCGTAGCTCAAAAATGCGGCGATGGTTGCACCAGCACCAGGTAAGACACCCGTAAAGAAACCAAGGATAGAAGAACGAATAGAAACCGGAGCCGCTTCCTTAAACTCTTCTTTGGTGATTTTCATGCTACCTAAATTACTGAGTTTATTTTGTTCATCTGAACGTGTATCGCCATCTGGTTTTAAAATGCCCATCAATGTTTCGCCTAACGCAAAGGTAGCCATCGCGAGTAATAAGAAGCTAAAGCCATCCATTAAATCAGTTAAACCGAAAGTAAAACGCTCAACGCCAACCCCTTTATCGATACCCACCGTTGAAAGCATTAAGCCAAGAATGGTCATCATCCAAGCTTTAATTACTTGTCCTTTGCCTGCAAAAGCTGCAACGGCCGATAAACCTAATAGCATCAGTGCAAAATAATCAGATGATTGGAAACTTAGTGAGACTTTCGCCAGTGCAGGGGCTGCGACCAATAACATAATGGCTGAAAGTGTGCCGCCAGTGAATGAAGCATAAGCTGCAAGGGCTAACGCTTTACCTGCTTGGCCTTTTTGCGCCATTGGGTAGCCATCGAATGCGGTAACAACAGTGGATGAGCATCCCGGAGCATTGATTAAAATTGATGAGGTGGAACCACCAAAAATAGCGCCATAGTATACACCAGCCATTAAAATTAGGCCTGAGGATGGTTCAAGACCATAGGTAATGGGGATCATCAGCGCGATAGCCGAAATCGGCCCCAGTCCCGGTAGCATACCGATAAAAGTACCAACAAAACAACCAATGATAACCATGAAGATATTCATTGGCATCATGGCGGTAGAAAGCCCTTGTAAAATTCCATCTAACATAATTTGTTCCTACCAAAGAGTGAAAATAAGCCCTGGCTCAAGGTAAATATCCAAGCCTTGAGTCAAGAGAAGGTAAAAGGCGATCACAAACGGGAAAGACGCACCAAGAAGAATGGATTTACGTCTTTCACCCAAGATAAAAAAGCCGGCGAGGAGAAAGAAGCTGGTGGCGAGTACAAAACCAATGTATGTCAGTCCCAGCCCGTAAAGTGCCATCAACACTAAAAAGCCAATTAATAACTTCCAGTTAAAGTCGAGTACCGCTCCACTGTCTTTATCCGGTTTGCCCATCACCAATAACATCAGTGATAAAAACACACCGGCGTAGGTGAGTAAGTTCGGTAGTGTTTGCGCATTAAACGGTTCGTATTCATCACCGGGAAACATGGGAATATTGGTGGTTTGATAGCCGTAACATAGGCTCAGAGCAAGAAAGACTAATGCACCAACACGATCGCGGCACAGTAGGTACTCCTTACTGAAATAATTGGTTGGCAGATCCGACATATCCAACTCCGTTGCAAAATAATGGATAGAAAAAACCGCACACCAGCGAGTTAATAAATGTATTAACTAAGCGGTAAATTAAAGGGCGTGATTAGCGACCAATAACCTGACCGAATAAACAAAGGAGTATAAACATAGTGGAGTACGGCAAAAGGTGATTTAGAGGCGGGGACAACGTGCGCCCCCGAAACGTTACTATTTTAGGAAACCTAGCTCGCGCATTAGATCACCCATTTGTTTTTCTTGATCTTCCAAGAATGAGTAGAACTCTTTGTCTGCCTTGTAGTTGTCTATCCAACCATTGCGATCACGGACAACTTTCCATTCATCAGTGGTGTACATTTTCGACAAAGCGGCATTCCATTCATTGATTTTTTCTTGGCTAGTTCCCGGAGCGGCAAAGAAACCACGCCAGTTAGCAAATACGGTTGGGTTGCCATATTCAGTCAGTGTCGGAATGTTTGGTGCAACCTCAAGACGCTTTGGTGCGGTAATAGCAAGAATTTTCACTTGACCAGATTTCGACATTTCTAGTACTTCACCTAGGCCAGTAGAAAGCAACTGAGTTTCACCAGAAAGCAGAGCAGCCATGGCTTTGCCGCCCGCATCATACGCAATATAGCGTACTTCTTTCGGGTTGAGATTTTGTCCTTTAAATGCTGCAGCAACGACCAAGTGGTCCATACTACCGCGCGCGGAACCACCAGCTACTTTTACTTTTCGTGGATTGTCTTTGAAGTCAGCAACGGCATCTTCCCAAGTATTATATTTTGAATCGCCGGCTGCAACGATAGCACCGTAATCAGAAACGGTGGCAGCGATGGGGGTTAAATCTCGAAATGATTGAGGAAATACGCCAGATAAAGAACGCACCACAATAGGGGTCGAATTGACCATCAACGTATCTTGTTGACGATCTGCTGTTTCAATTAAGTGTGCAATGGCTTTGCCGCCACCACCGCCAGAGAGGTTTTGGTACGAAACATTACTGACAATATTGGCTTTCATCAGCACATCACCAGTACCACGAGCCGTCATGTCCCAACCACCACCGGCACCACCAGGAATTAAAATGTGCAGTTTTTCTATGTCAGCCGCCAAGCTACTGAAAGAAAAGGTTGCAGCCAAAATGGATGCGGCGAGGGTTGGTTTAAAATGCTTAAACATATTCACGTTCCTTATGTCGGCGCATCATTGTCGTCAGCGTAAGCTGGCTGACGATAACGTCATGATGCTTATTGTTATTATCATTATTCCGCTAAATGTAGCTTGTTGCGGATAATATTAAGTTAATAACTTGTTGCTGTTTTGTCTCTAATGCGTAGATAAAAACAATATTGAGCATAAAGGAAGTTTTGTTCATAAAGTTCACGCTCGGTTTCGCAGGCTTGATGTGAACTTTATATGAAGGGGCTTATTGACTTTTTACGAGCAATAACTTGCTGTTATTGTAAGAAAAATCAGAAGCTGCCATTTCATTCTCTTGGCTTAAAATTGAATCGATATTCGGTAGCAGTACAAAAAAGATCAATGGCTCTGCGTGAAGTGGTTGCCACAATGCATTCTCGCTATTTTGTGTATAACCGTTTAGGTAGACGGTTAACACCAAGCTATCAGGTGACAGCTGTGAATGGTTAAAATGACCTAAGGTATGGACGGCTCCCCACACAGAGTCTAGCGAACGCTCAAAAGCACTCTTTAAGTAAAGATCAATTGCGAATCTCTGCTGGTTGGATTGTTGATGCACTTGTAGTCGCTCGCCTAAATATTTCCCTTTGTTAAAAGGTAAATATCCTAAATTGTTTGCAGCGATGGTCCCTTGATTGTCACAGGTTTGAACAGAATCTTCGTTTTGCACGCTGCTGTACAATTCACAACCAAAACGTCCAATCAGGTGATTCAATGCAACATGGAAGATCTGTACATCGAAGGGATGGCTATTTTGTTCGTGCAAATTTAATTCTGGAAATAGCGTAGGTAATTCATCTTCGACAGATTTGAGGTCGGTTGTCCATACTAAGTGATTTTGCTCAACCGCGCTTCGAACCACATTTGGGTTATCCGCAACAGTAAGTTCGTTTTCTGAGTAGTAAGCCTCACTTAAAGTGGAATAGGTCATTGAGTGGTATTCATCTAACGAATAAGCAATGCATCCCGATAGCAAAGGAATAGTGAGTAGTGAGGCAAAATATTGTGCAGTTGTGCTTGTCTTCCAAAGACTCATAGTGACTACCATGTCATAGGTGATTGTTTGCACTTGTTATTCTATCGGTTCAATGATTGTTTTTCCCTTTCCAAGCTCACAGAGTCACCTTTCTATCTAACCTTTATATTCTGGTTAGATATTGAGTCGGTTTATTATACATTAGTCTAAAGTGTCGACAATTATCTTGATTGTCGACACTTTAGTGGTCTATTTTGTGTTTAGTTTGATTAATTGTTAACACATTTTTTTTTAGTGATGTAAACCGGCTAGTGAAGAACTGTGTAAGGCGAAACGATGAATACAATAGTCCAAAATAAAGCGCTAAAAATCAGTGCTCTTGAGCGTCAAAAAGATCTGATGACTAAACCCGAAAAAGAAAGCACCAAATCTGAGAATCTTACTGAGTATTTGATTGAAGCGATTGTTGAAGGGCAAATCGCACCCGGCAGTAAGATTTCAGAACCGGAACTTGCCAAACACTTTCAAGTCAGCCGAGGTCCACTGCGTGAAGCTATTATGCGAGTGGAAGGGTTAGGCTTGATCGAGCGTATCCCACATATTGGCGCACGAGTTATTCAACTATCACCCGACAAATTAGTTGAATTATACGCTGTGCGCGAGGCTCTTGAAGGAATGGCTGCCAGGCTTGCGGCTCGCAATATCAACACCGACGAGTTAATTAGACTTGAAGGGTTATTGTCGACACATTCTCACCATATCGACCAAGTGGAAGGGGCATCTTACTTTCACCAGCATGGTGATTTCGACTTTCATTACTGCATCATCAAAGCGAGCCGCAATCAGAAACTCATAACCTTATTGTGCGATGAGCTTTATCACTTATTACGTATGTATCGCTATCAATCACCGCGTTCACATTCACGCCCTAAAGAGGCGTTAGATGAGCATAAATACATTCTGCAAGCGATAAAAAACCGCGATGAAGAATTGGCTGAAATGTTAATGCGACGCCATATCTCCGGTAGCCGGAAATTGATTGAGCAGCAGATTGCGAACGAACAGTAGATAGCCAATGGCTTGAAGTTATTAAATAAATAGTGGTGGTACAGGCTGAGTGTCAGTGTAGAACCACTTCAAGACGAAAAGAATCGAAATCTAAAGCGCACTGATTAGGAGAATCTCATGAGCTTAAGTCCGGGGGCGAAATTTAGACTCGCCGTGCAAAGTAATGACCCGCTGCAAATTGTCGGCACCGTCAACCCTTATTGCGCCATGATGGCGAAACGTTTAGGTCACCAAGCGATTTATCTTTCCGGTGGCGGTATTGCCAATGCGTCTTATGGATTGCCGGATCTTGGCATTACAACGCTTAACGATGTGCTGGTGGATGTGGAGCGCATTACTAATGCGTGTGATTTGCCTTTGCTGGTCGATATAGATACCGGATTCGGTGGTGCATTTAACATTGCCCGCACCATCAAAGCGATGGAAAAAGCCGGTGCAGCCGCGATCCATATGGAAGATCAAGTAGCGCAGAAGCGCTGTGGTCACCGACCAAACAAAGCCATTGTCAGTCAGCAAGAAATGGTGGATCGCGTGAAAGCGGCCGCTGATGCGCGCATCAATCCTGAATTTGTCATCATGGCACGAACGGATGCGTTAGCGGTGGAAGGAATTGATAGCGCAATAGAGCGTGCGATTGCTTGTGTGGATGCTGGCGCAGATATGATTTTCCCTGAAGCGATGACTACTCTAGAACAGTATGACCGATTCTCGACTGCACTTGCTGCGGCTAGTGGTAAACACGTGCCAATTTTGGCCAATATTACCGAGTTTGGCCAGACGCCACTTTATGGCTGTCAGGATTTAGCAAAATCGAAAGTTGACATGGTGCTTTATCCACTCAGTGCGTTCCGAGCAATGAATAAAGCGGCTGAAATGGTGTATCGCCATTTACTCGAACATGGCAACCAAGAAGCTTTACTCGATACGATGCAAACCCGCAACGAACTTTATGATTATCTCAATTACCACGATTATGAAGACAAACTCGATCAGCTGTTCTCTGAGAAAGAATAAGTGAAGTGCGCTGAATGAAAAGCGCAATGCATCAAATAAAAATCAACAGAATAAGCATGGACTGAATTAACTATCGGCCACTAACAAGATAAATAGAAATAACAAGCTCTAAATGAGCATATTCAATAACGTGAAATCGCTTGAACGACCCGCTACCTAATTATGGTGTTTTTCTACAACTTCAGATTTTTAGAAAGACAAGACATGATGAAGATAAAAGCACATCCACACGAGATAGGGCGTGAGAGCAAGAAAAGGAGTTCAACATGTCAAATGCACCACTCGGCGGCGCAGGTCTGCGCGGACAAAGCGCAGGCGTTACTGCTTTGTGTACCGTAGGAAAAACCGGAACCGGCTTAACTTATCGAGGTTACGATATTACTGACCTCGCCAATAACGCACAATTTGAAGAAGTCGCGCATTTATTATTGGTTGGACATTTACCTACCCAAGCCGAACTGGATCAATACAAAACTCGTTTAATTGGTCTACGTGGTTTGCCACAGTCACTGAAGGCTGCACTAGAGCTTATCCCTGCGGATGCGCACCCAATGGATGTCATGCGCACAGGCTGTTCTGTACTTGGTAATCTTGAAACTGAACACAGCTTTGATGAGCAACTCAGTGCGACTGAGCGCATGTTGGCGCTGTTTCCGGCCATTATTTGTTACTGGTATCGTTTTAGCCACGATGGCGTTCGCATTGATACCGAAGATCAAAGTGAAGATTGCATCGGTGGTTACTTTTTGAAAATGTTGACCGGGAAAACCCCAAGCGAGCTACATAAGCAAGTGATGCATTGCTCACTAATTTTGTACGCTGAGCATGAATTTAATGCTTCAACGTTTGCAGCGCGAGTGTGTGCATCTACCTTGTCAGACATCCACTCTTGCGTGACTGGTGCTATTGGTACATTGCGTGGCCCGTTGCATGGTGGTGCCAATGAAGCTGCAATGGAAATGATTGAAAATTGGCAAACACCTGAAGAAGCAGAGTCCAACATCCTGCAAATGCTCGCTAATAAAGACAAAATTATGGGGTTTGGTCATGCAATTTATCGTGAAAGTGACCCGCGCAATGCGCTGATCAAACGCTGGTCTAAAACTCTGTCTGAAGCCGTCGGCGATACTCATCTATACGCCGTGTCAGAGAGAGTCGAAGCGGTGATGAAGCGTGAAAAAGGCTTGTTCTGCAATGCCGATTTCTTCCATGCTTCGGCGTATCACTTTATGGATATTCCCACCAAACTCTTTACCCCTATTTTTGTGATGAGTCGTTTAACAGGCTGGGCTGCGCATGTTTTTGAACAACGTGCCAATAACCGAATCATTCGTCCAAGTGCCGACTACGATGGCCCAGAGCATCAACAATGGTTACCGATAGAGCAACGTAAATAACGTTCAGTTGTGTGAAATATAAAGCGTTCCCCACTTTGGGGACGGTTTGGGGGAGGAATAATGTGATGGGTGGAAGTAATGAATAATCAAACAGTTAGCCAATTTCATAGTAGTAGCCAATACAAAAAACCATTGGCAGGTACAACACTGGATTATTTTGATGCGCGCCAAGCGGTTGATGAAATTCAAATGGGTGCGTACGAAAAACTCCCTTACACCTCGCGAATTTTGGCGGAAAACTTAGTCCGTCGTTGCGAGCCGCATGCATTGGTTGATTCTTTAAAGCAATTGATTGAGCGCAAGCGTGACCTTGATTTTCCTTGGTATCCAGCACGTGTCGTTTGCCACGATATTTTAGGCCAAACCGCATTAGTTGATTTAGCTGGTTTAAGAGATGCGATTGCCGAACAAGGTGGTGATCCAGCCAAGGTTAATCCAGTGGTGGAGACGCAATTAATAGTTGATCACTCATTAGCGGTGGAGCACGCAGGCTTTGAGCCTAATGCCTTTGAGAAAAATCGCGCAATTGAAGACCGTCGCAATGAAGACCGCTTCCATTTTATCGAATGGTGTAAAACCGCGTTTGAAAATGTCAGCGTTATCCCTGCGGGTAACGGCATCATGCACCAAATTAATCTAGAAAAAATGTCGCCTGTGGTTCAAGTCAAAGATGGTGTTGCCTTTCCAGATACGTGTGTTGGCACCGACAGCCACACACCGCATGTCGATGCATTAGGTGTGATAGCGATTGGTGTTGGCGGTTTGGAGGCCGAAACAGTGATGCTCGGTCGCCCATCAATGATGCGTTTACCCGATATTGTTGGGGTGAAATTAACCGGGAACCGTCAGCCCGGTATCACCGCTACCGATATTGTACTCGCGATAACCGAATTTCTGCGTAACCAGCGAGTGGTTTCGTGTTATCTGGAATTTTTTGGTGAAGGGGCGCGTAATTTGACCATCGGTGATCGCGCTACCATCTCTAATATGACACCTGAATACGGCGCAACCGCAGGGATGTTTTACATTGATGAACAGACTATCAATTACCTAAAGCTAACGGGACGAGATGCCGAGCAAGTGGCGTTAGTGGAACAATATGCAAAGCAAACGGGGTTGTGGGCGGATGATTTGCAACACGCGGAATATGAGCGTGTGTTGGAATTTGATTTATCACAAGTACAACGCAATCTTGCAGGACCTTCTAATCCACATCGTCGCTTACCCACCTCCGAACTCGCTCAGCGCGGTATCGCTGGTGAATGGCAAGAAAAAGAGGGTGAATTGCCAGAGGGTGCGGTGATCATCGCCGCCATTACGTCGTGTACCAATACCAGTAACCCACGCAATGTGGTTGCAGCAGCGCTGTTGGCCAAAAAAGCGAATCAGCTTGGTTTGGTGCGTAAACCTTGGGTGAAAACGTCATTCGCTCCAGGTTCAAAAGTGGCCAAGTTATACCTAGAAGATGCGGGATTACTACCAGAGTTAGAGCAGCTTGGTTTTGGGATTGTCGGCTATGCATGTACCACCTGTAATGGTATGAGTGGTGCGCTGGATCCGCTCATCCAAAATGAAATCATCGAACGCGACCTTTACACTACTGCAGTGTTATCGGGCAACCGCAACTTTGACGGTCGTATTCACCCTTATGCCAAACAAGCATTCTTAGCTTCACCACCGTTGGTGGTGGCTTACGCGTTGGCGGGAACGATTCGTTTTGATATTGAAAAAGATGCATTGGGCACTGATGCGCAAGGTAACCCGATCTATCTCAATGACTTGTGGCCGAGCGATGAAGACATTGATGCTGTTGTTAATCATCACGTAAAACCGGCACAGTTCAATCAAATCTATATTCAGATGTTTAAGCCAGAGAGTGAAGCAGCAAACAACAATCCGCTTTATGATTGGCGGCCAATGAGTACCTACATCCGTCGTCCTCCTTATTGGCAAGGTGCACTAGCTGGTGAGAGAAGTTTGTCTGGTATGCGTCCTCTGGCGATTTTGGGTGACAATATCACTACCGACCACCTATCACCATCGAACGCTATTTTAGCTTCTAGTGCCGCAGGTGAGTACCTGACCCAAATGGGGGTTCCAGAAGCTGATTTTAATTCGTATGCAACCCACCGAGGCGATCACCTCACCGCGCAGCGTGCCACTTTTGCTAACCCCAAGTTATTCAATGAAATGGTGCAACAGCGGGGTAAGGTTCAGCAAGGATCACTGGCGCGCATTGAGCCTGAAGGGCAGGTAACACGTATGTGGGAAGCCATTGAAACCTACATGAATCGTAAACAACCGCTCATTATTATCGCAGGAGCCGATTACGGTCAGGGTTCATCTCGTGACTGGGCGGCTAAAGGAGTGCGTTTAGCTGGCGTTGAAGCGATTGTGGCTGAAGGTTTTGAACGCATTCATCGCACCAATTTAGTCGGTATGGGCGTGCTACCACTGCAATTTAAAGCAGGGACTGATCGTCACACATTAGAACTCGATGGTACTGAACTTTATGATGTCGTAGGTGAGATCAAACCGGGTGTCGATTTAGCTTTGGTTATCACTCGTACTCAAGGCGAAAGAAACGGTGAGAAACTAGACGTTGCGGTGACGTGTCGTTTAGACACGGCTGATGAAGTGAATGTCTATAACGCAGGCGGTGTATTACAACGTTTCGCGCAAGATTTTCTGGCTCAGTAGGGAGAAAGATAAGTGAGTAAATCATTAAAAATCCCAGCTACTTATATGCGTGGTGGTACGAGCAAAGGCGTTTTCTTTCGATTAGAAGATTTACCACAAGCTGCGCAACAAGCTGGAGAAATCAGAGACCAGCTGTTGCTACGTGTGATTGGTAGCCCTGATCCTTATGCTAAGCAGATTGATGGCATGGGGGGGGCTACATCGAGCACCAGTAAAACCGTCATTGTCAGTAAAAGTGAGCGAGACGATCACGATGTTGATTACCTGTTCGGACAAGTTTCTATCGATAAACCGTTTGTCGATTGGAGTGGAAATTGCGGCAATCTTTCCGCTGCAGTAGGTCCGTTTGCCCTTCATAGTGGCTTTATCGACAAAGAGCGCATTCCCAATAATGGTGTGGTAACGGTGCGCGTGTGGCAAGCGAACATTGGCAAAACCATTTTAGTGCATGTGCCGATTTGTAATGGTGAAGTACAAGAAATGGGCGATTTTGAATTAGACGGCGTGACGTTCCCTGCTGCCGAAATTCAGGTTGATTTTCTTAATCCTGCAGATACAGCTACCGATAATAATAACTCCATGTTCCCAACCGGAAATTTGGTTGATGATCTGGAAGTACCCGGTTTAGGCACCTTAAAAGCCACCATGATTAATGCAGGCATTCCAACCATTTTTGTTGAAGCGAATGCGATTGGTTATCAAGGTATTGAGCTGCAAGATCAAATCAACAGTGATGAAAAAGCATTGGTGATGTTTGAATCGATTCGTGCTTATGGCGCATTAAAAATGGGATTGATTGAACATCTCGAACAGGCACAGCAACGTCAACATACGCCAAAGGTCGCGTTTGTGGCAAAAGCGCAAAACTATCTGTCATCGAGCGGTAAAGCGGTTTCTGCAAGCGAAGTGGATATTCTGGTCAGGGCCTTATCGATGGGCAAACTGCACCATGCCATGATGGGTACGGCGGCGGTCGCCATCGCTTCAGCCGCTTGTGTGCCCGGAACTTTGGTGAATATGATGGCCGGTGGCGGCGAAAAAGAGTCGGTCACTTTTGGTCATCCATCGGGCTCATTGAAAGTGGGGGCGAGTGCTACCAGAAGCAATAATAATTGGACGGTAGAAAAGGCGGTAATGAGTCGTAGTGCGCGAGTATTAATGGAAGGTTGGGTGAGAGTCCATCTTTAAAATAGAAAAATGACGTGAAGGAAAATGTTATGTCTGCATATTTAAAGGAATATCAATGGGCTCAATCCGAACCAGAATCATTTTGGCAAACGCAAGCTAAACAGATTGATTGGTTTGAATTTCCGAAAACCATATTACAAAAAGACAGCAACGGTATTGAACGCTGGTTTGCTGATGGTGTGCTTAATACCTGTTGGCTGGCGTTGGATTATCACTGTGAACAAGGGCGAGGTGAACGAACCGCCTTGATTTATGATTCTCCTGTAACGGGCAGAAAACGCCAATATACATATACCGAATTACGTAACCAAGTGGCAAAAGTCGCTGGCATGCTGGCTGAACAAGGCGTGACTAAAGGCGATAGGGTAATCATCTACATGCCGATGATCCCTGAAGCTGCGATGGCAATGCTCGCATGTGCAAGACTCGGCGCGATCCATTCTGTGGTCTTTGGTGGTTTTGCCCCCAATGAACTGGCAGTGCGAATTGAAGATGCCGAGCCGAAAGTGATCATGACGGCATCGTGCGGTATCGAAGTCGATAAGATTCTGCCTTATAAACCGCTGGTGGATCGCGCGATTTTAGACAGTGACTGGAAGCCAGAAAAAGTGTTGGTATTGCAACGCTCCGAGCATGTGGCTGAACTAAACCATGAGCGAGATATTGAATGGAATAGCGCGGTTAAAGCTGCACTTCCTCACGGTTGTGTTCCGGTGTTAGCAACTGATCCGCTTTATATTCTTTATACTTCTGGTACGACAGGCAAGCCGAAAGGCGTGGTGCGTGACAACGGTGGTCATGCGGTAGCGATGAAGTATTCGATGTCGACTATCTATAACATGCCGCAAAACGGAGTATTCTGGGCAGCTTCGGATGTGGGGTGGGTTGTTGGGCATTCCTATATTGTCTATGCGCCGCTTATTCATGGCTGTACCACTATCTTGTATGAAGGGAAACCGGTGCGGACACCAGACCCTGCCGCGTTTTGGCGAGTGTGTGAAGAGTATCAAGTCGAAGCGCTATTCTCTGCCCCGACCGCTTTTCGGGCCATTAAGAAAGAAGATCCTAATGGCGATGGTTTGAAGCGTTATGATTTGTCCAAGTTAAAAACTATTTTTATGGCCGGAGAAAGGCTTGATCCACCGACCTTAGAGTGGGTAGAACTGCACACCAACAAACCAGTTATTGACCATTGGTGGCAAACCGAAACTGGCTGGGCGATAGCGGGTAACCCTACTGGTTTAGAACTTATGCCAGTTAAGGCCGGCTCTGCAACTAAGCCGCTTCCCGGTTATCAGGTTGAAATTCTCAATGAATTTGGTGAAATATTACCCGCAAATCAACAAGGGTTTGTTGCACTTAAACGGCCGCTACCACCAAGCTGTTTGCCGACAGTGTGGCGCAACCATGATCGTTTTGAATCCGGCTACCTAGCGCAATTTGAAGGTTATTATGTTTCCGGTGATGGTGGTTATCTCGATGAAGACGGTTATCTGTTTATCATGGGGCGAATTGACGATGTGATCAATGTCGCTGGGCATCGATTATCGACGGGTGAAATGGAAGAAATTGTCGGTGCGCATCCTGCTGTTGCTGAATGTGCAGTCGTTGGTGTGTACGATGAACTGAAAGGGCAGTTGCCATTGGGTTTGGTGGTACTTAAAGATGGTATCAAGCTCGATGAGCTGGAATTAGAAAAAGAGTTAATTGGTAAAGTGCGTAGTGAGATTGGAGCAGTCGCTTGCTTTAAGCATGCCTTGGTGGTCGAACGTTTACCCAAAACGCGTTCAGGTAAAATTCTAAGACGGGTGATTCGTCAAATTGCCGATGGCGATGAATACGCCGTACCTTCAACAATTGATGATCCAGCTAGCCTTAGTGAGCTTGAAAAAGCGCTGCATCACTAGGTTTATTGACCATGGTATTAACGCCTCACATGCTGTGAGGCGTTTTTCAATGTGAGTAGCAAATAGTGATTTACTTAAATTATTATTAGGGTACTTTGTTCTCTATATCTTAACAATGAGACAGCTTTAGAAAGTGTTTGCATGAAAAGTGACTACGTCGAGATGTATTTTTTCAGAGCTATCTTATAAAATCGTGCCCCAGCTTTCTTCATTCATGGTGCAAAATATGTCGCAAATAACGATTGCCCCAGCCGGTGATACCGATTTGGCATCATTGAACCAACTAATGTATGACCTTCACCATGAACATCATCTCGCTTGCCCGCAATATTTCAAAACCGCAGAAGAGATAGAACAAGAGAAAAGCATTGCTCGCTATCTCGATGATCCAGAATGCTTAGTGTATGTCGCAAAAAAGCAAGGGGCGATTGTCGGTTTTATTACGGGGCATTTTTGTGAGCTGATCTCGACAGTTAGCCAACCTGTGCAAATGGGAAGTATTGATGAGCTTTATGTTGAGCCAAAAGAGCGCCAACAAAAGATCGCGCAGATGTTGCTAAACAAAATAGAACAAACTTTTGAAGACTATGGTGTAAGCGAAGTTTTTGTTGAAGTGTGGGATTTTAATCAGGGTGCGCAGTCTTTTTATCAGCAGTCAGGTTTTTCTCATCATATTCATTGGTTACGTAAGTCAATCGATAACAAATAGGTCGGTGGCTGATATTGATAGGTTTTAATGTGTTTAAGCAGTTTTTATTGATCAGCGGGATATTACTTTCACTGCTGTTTTCAACGAGTGGTCTTGCGCTAGAACAGGGTAAGAATATTCGTGGTGCCCTATGTTTGGTTAAAGCCGATGACAAGATTGTATTGGTCAATGAGATCATCACAAAACAGATTTCGTTACCTGGTGGCACCATCACCCCAGGAGAAACACCAGAGCTAGCCGCTCAGAGAGAAACATGGGAAGAAACCGGTTTAGTGGTGACGGTTGGAGCAGTATTAGGCTATACCGATAGTGCGGTTATTTATAGCTGTCGCAGCGATTCAGACGTTATTGCGTTTAAGTCCAAGAATGTATTTGATGGGCATGAACTACCGATCTGGTTTGCGCCTCATTACGGAGTTGAAGTCGCCAGCGCAATGTTGGTTGACCCGAATGAAATAAATGCATCCCAGTACCGCTACCCAGAACAGTGGCAATTTATCATAGACATGGCTACTCAAGCTGAGGATCAGCCAGTTAATTATGTCTCTGAGCTTATGGCGGCAGCGCCTAAGATCCACCAAATTCAATTACATTGGATAGTGTCACTGCAACAAGCGGTTACCTTATTGCCAGAACCACTGTTGAATGGTGTCAACCTAATGGCTAATTGGCTGACAAAATTGGCAAGCCCTTTATTTTTGATTGTTTTATTTCCATTGATTGCAGGCTATTTTGGAAAACATTCCGTTTTCAAAATGTTTTTTGTTGTCTCCGTGACATCGATACTTTCTTTGGTTGCAGAGCAAGGTTTTACCTTGCCAAGACCGCATGCTTATATTCCCTTTTTGGAGCAACACCAAGGCTATGGCAATGGATTTCCTAGTTTACCGATGGCGTTATGGGTTGGTGTCGGGATTATCTTACTTAGATCTTGTGGAAGGTTGTATTGGAATCGATGGGTTGCCTTATGCTTGGCGATAATGTCACTGTTTATGTTGAGTCAATTTTATATTGGTGAAGCATTCTTAACGGATATGGCAATGGGTGGATTACTCGGCTTTTTGATAGCGTGGCATATCATTCGTTTAGAGTTGAAGCCTGATGTTGATATCAATACTCTGTTGAGTTCACGGGGTGTTTGGTGGGGCTTAACGATTTTAGCCGCGATTTTAGCCGCGATTTTGACCGTGATATGGCCGTTTCCTATTTTCACTTTGTGGCTTGCAATATTGACCACTGCTTCAATGTTGGTGCTGGTTATGAAAAAAATAGAGTTCCGTATGACGGAGACGCAAATGTGGTTAGCCGTTATCGTGTTACTCGGGGGCAACTACCTCATTTCGTATGCAGCAACATTTATTGCCTATAGCGGCTTGCTATCGTTAGTCGCTGAAACGCTACGCTTTCCAGTATTGATGGTTATTTTTGCTCTCTCATGGAGAAAAAAAGCGTATAAATAGAACGCCTCAATTGACGTTGAGACGTTTATCCTACTCATGCTTCAGCGTTAATTGAGCGCAAATTTCTCAATAGCAATAGCAACACCATCTTCATCATTACTTAGCGTAATATGATCTGCAATTTTCTTGGTTTGCTCCATCGCATTGGCCATTGCTATGCCGAGCCCGGCAAACTCCAACATGTGGTGATCATTCTCTGCATCACCCATGCATATTACTTGATCGGCCGTTATTGCTAAGTGATCAGCAATCGCTTTAACGCCAACACCTTTATTACTCTGAGTGTTGAGAAACTCTAAAAAGAATGGCGCACTCTGAACAATGGTAAATTGTTGGTACAGTTCTTTAGGCAATTTAGCCACCGTATCGCTCAGTAGGCTTGGTTCGGCGACGATCATAGCTTTGATAATTGGGTGGTCATCTTCCAGTGCATCAAAGTCCATTTCAGTGATAGACAACCCATTGATTCTTGCTTCCAGTTCAGTGTATTCACTGATATGTGGTGTAATTAGACCGTGTATTTGGCTGAAGGCGTGTGTATTTACACCAAATTGGCTTGCCAGTTTTGCTACTTGTTTTGCTGATTTTCCGTCGATGATCTGGTGGTGGATGATTTCACCAGTACCAATGTTTTGCACCATAGAGCCGTTGTAATAGAGTACAAAATCATCGTTAGAGTTCAGATTAAGTTCTTCCAATTTATCGCGCATACCGTCTATTGGGCGACCAGATGCAAGTACCACGGTGATACCTTGCTCCCGAGCTTTGGCGATAGCTTGCTTGGTTCTTTCTGTAATTTGCTTTTTGCTATTGAGCAGTGTGCCATCCATGTCTAATGCGATGAGTTTGTACATGTCTTACCTAAATTTAAAAAAGAAGAAGTGTGCAGCTTATTCAAGTTAGGATTCCAGTGCCACTGATTTAAGCAATTTTTTAGTTAATAGCGGGGGATTAATTTGACCTGAAGCTAGGCTTCCATTAAGGTCAGCGACCTATATTTTTGATACCAAGTTAGGCTGAGTTTACGTTGTACAAAATTAACGAAATGTTCGAAACCATCCAAGGTGAAGGTGTTTATACTGGTGTGCCTTCTGTTTTTATTCGTCTGCAACAATGCCCTGTAGGGTGTGCTTGGTGCGACACGAAACAAACTTGGGATGCTACGCCGCAAGATGAGCGCTCCACAGATGACATTTTAGCTAAGACTCAAGACAGCCCAACTTGGTGTTCAGCCAGTGCTAAACAGATTATTTCGCTTTATAAAAAACAGGGCTATCAAGCTAAGCATATTGTCATTACTGGTGGAGAGCCCTGTATCTATGATTTACAACCGCTAACGCAAGCGTTTGAAGTAATAGGCTGCCAGTGTCAAATTGAAACAAGTGGAACATCACCGATACAAACAACAGAGAAAACATGGGTTACGGTGTCACCAAAAGTGGCCATGAAAGGTAAATTACCCGTTTTAGATTCGGCGCTACTTCGAGCGAATGAAATTAAACACCCAGTGGCGACATCAAAAGATATAGATCAATTAGATGAGTTACTCTCAAGAGCAAATGTACCTACATCGACCATTATCGCCCTGCAACCGATCAGTCAAAAAGAGAGAGCAACGCAATTATGTATTGATACATGTATTGCGAGAAATTGGCGTTTATCAATCCAAACTCATAAGTATCTCAGTATTGCATAGAGGATAAATCATGAAAAAAGCCGTTGTTGTATTTAGTGGTGGACAAGACTCGACCACTTGTTTGGTTCAAGCCTTAAATGAGTTTGATGAAGTGCATGCAATTACTTTCGATTACGGGCAGCGTCATAAATTAGAAATTGAGATTGCTAAAGCGTTAGCAACAAAATTAGGTGTGGCGGCACATAAAGTCATGGATGTTGGCCTATTGAATGAATTAGCGATCAGCTCTTTGACCAGAGACGATATTCCTGTATCGCATGAGTTGCAAGACAATGGTCTACCAAACTCCTTCGTACCTGGCCGCAATATTTTATTTCTAACTTTAGCGGGTATTTACGCCTACCAAATTGGTGCAGATACTGTGATTACTGGGGTTTGTGAAACTGATTTTTCAGGCTATCCGGACTGTCGCAATGACTTTGTTGAAGCAATGAATAGTGCTTTAGTACAAGGTATGGATCGTCAATTTAAGATCAGTACACCACTGATGTGGTTGAATAAAGCAGAAACGTGGGCGCTGGCTGATCAGTACGATGCACTAGAGCTAGTGAGAAATGAAACGTTGACCTGTTACAACGGCATTATTGGTGATGGATGCGGCGATTGCCCATCATGTGAATTACGCAAGGTTGGTTTAAATAATTACCTTAGCAATAAGTCTGAAATAATGAATGAACTCAGACGCAAGCAGTGAACCGAAAGTGCTTATACCCTTCCGACTTGAAGTTGCAGCGGTGTTGGCTACGTTCGCTCACCCCAATCACATAGTGTATCTATGCTCATGGGGATGAACTCACTTGCCGCCTACCTGCAACTTCAAGTAGTTTTGATAGGATAAAACGAAAATGCTCCGCCTTAGGCGGAGCATTTATCTAAGATAACAGCTAACGGTTAAAGGTACATTTTAGCCAGATCAGCAGGCTCAACCTCTTTACCTTCTAGGCTTGCATTCCAGTTTGTACCGATCAACACACCATCTTCATCCAGCGTAATGAGCCAATCTTCAACAAAAATATCTAAAGGAATTTCTAACACTTCAAAATCAGACCACTCTTCTACATTGTGAGTTTCAGCATCTTCTTTCGCAGACCAAAAAGGCATCACTTCACTGTTTTCGAATTCCGTAGAGTCGCATGCAAGCCAACCATCTTCGTTTTTTAGACCCCAAACTAATTGGGTTTCTTTTGTTTGTGCTACAAACAGTTCTAAGTTTGCTTGAAGGTCAGCAGTTAATTTGCTCATTATCTTTATCTCATAAGGTTACGACGTGGCAAGGATAGCATTTTGTGCCGTCAAACACATTACAATTTTGGAAAGTAAAAAGGGCAAATATGCCCTTTATATCAATACCGTTTGTTGACTACTGCTCGCGTTTAGTGAAAATAGACCATTCTTCCTTAATTGAACCTTTATGACCAACAACAGTTGCAATCACTTTTCTGTTCATAGCATGACTAACTTCATCATCACCACTTTCGGCAACGTTAGTATCACCAAAGCCAACGATACGAATCCTACTTTGGCTAATACCATAGCTAATTAAGGTATTTTCTACATTGTAAGCTCGCTTTTTCGACAGTGCTAAATTGTACTCAGCGCTTCCTACTTTGCTTGCATAGCCTTGCAGCTCAATAGACGTCGATGGATACTGTTTTAAAAACTCTGACATTGAACGAATTTGTCCTCGAAATACGGGATTAATATCCGCAGAGTCATTAGCAAACAAGATCCTTAATTGAAGCTGCTCTTCGGTTTTAATGTAGGTACCACAGCCATCGTTATCAATATCTGATCTTAAAGGAGTATCAGGGCATAAATCTCGAGCATTAATCACCCCATCTCTGTCGTCGTCTTGTAAATCATCAATCTGTGTCGCTAAAGGCGTGGTGATATACTCATACTCATCGTCAGCGTATGAAGTTGCAGAAATAATGAGTGTTGAACTGGCCATGATCGGCAATAAATATTTTAACATTTTAATACTCCACCGCTTCGTGCCATTCTTTCGGAGTGTCAACTCTTAATGCTGTTAATAGCGTACCAGTTGCATTCATGACACGGTATTTTGCATATTGTTCATCGTATTTCGCATCTAAGTAGCCTTTGCGAGCTTCAAAAAGCTCGTTCTCGGTATTCAATACATCAAGCAATGTACGTTTACCCAAGCGGTATTGTTTTTCATATGCGATAACAGTGTCGGATGCAGAATCAACATGATCAGCCAAAAATTCTTTTTGCTGTAAAGTTAAATCCAGTGCGCTCCAAGACAAACGTAATCCTTCTTCAACCGTGCGATAGGTCCTGTCTCTTAAATCTTTTGCTTTATTCATTTGATAGGCTGCACTTTGGGTACGATCTGAATCTGAGCCACCGTTGTACAAGTTATATCTCATCCGAAGCATGGCAGAAAATTCATCACTGCTACCTTCGATACCACCCGCGTCATCACGCCATGTCTGAGCTGCTTCAAAAGAGAGCGTAGGGTAGTTTGTGCCTTGAGTTTGCTTATATTGAAACTTGGCTGAATCGACATCGGCCTGCGCGACTTTAATTACCGGATGATTCTCATACGCTTTGGCAATCGCTGAATCTATAGTAAAAGGCAAAGCTGATTGGTCAGCGCGAGGGAAAATTAACCCTTGAGGTGTCTGACCAACAATACGTTTGAACTGAGTATGTACATCAAACAAGTTATTCTGCGCGGCTAATAAATTTGCGTGTGCTTTTGCTAAACGAGCCTCAACCTGAGATAAGTCAGCTGTAGAACCTATTCCTGACTCAACGCGTTTTTGAATGTCACGATATATTTTTTTATGCACTGCTAGGTTGGTTTCGGAAAGCGTTAGAATCTCAAAAGCTTTCGTTGAGTCGAGGTAGATCTTGGTAACCTCTAATGCGATGTCTTGCGCGTCGGCGAGTAGTTGAAAGCGCACTGATTCAGCATCTGCAGCTGTTCGATCGATATCATTTAATGTAGATGAGCCATCCCAGATCAACTGAGTTAATGTTATCGTCGCCTCTTTGCGAGTTAATTCATTATCAATACCTGATGCTAAATCTACAGCCTCATAGCCTATGCCAGCATCTAAATCAATCTTAGGTAAGTAAGCCCCAGACGAAGCATCAGAGCTGTAACGTTTGCTTACGTACTCGTTGAATGAACTCTTAATATTTGGATTGGTTGCAAGCGTTATTGATACTGCCTGTTCAAGAGTCTGGCTATACGCAGAAATAGGAAAACTTAGTGCTGTAGCACAGCCTAATACCTTAACTTTCGTCCAATTCACTTTCTAGCTCCTCAAGGTGCTTACATTTTGTTATCTAATACTACGGCATTAGCTGTCTCATTAATGAGACGATTTATCGAAAACGCAAATAAAATAACATTAATAAACAATAATCCGCCACTAATACATAAGCATATAACATAAATTTGTTCAATTAAGGTGAGAGGAATCACTAACAAAATTTAGATTAGTCTAGCAATGCCAAAAAAACATCATTTAATGTGATGTTAGTTCAATATATCAATATGTGACTTGAGTCGCTATACCGTCAATTTTAATGATGTTGTATGAGCCTGCATACTTTGTTTTCTAAGTGTTAAGTGCTAATTTATATAAGTTATGAATGTTAAATTGCACTGCCAATAGATTGACGTATGAAATTGTTGGTTTTTTGTAATGACTAGGATTGAATGAGGCTTTCTATGGGACGTAGTACTTTTCTGTTGGGTTCAAATTTGGCTGTTGGCCAACGCATTGCGGTTGATGTTAACGGTAATGTCCGAATCCTAAACCCTGGCGAAAAAGCCTTACCTGGTGAGATCATCATGAACCCGAATAGTCTTGGGGAAAATGATGGAGCACTCAATCCCAATGTTCAAATTAGTCAAATTGCTCCAGATGGTAGTGGTACTGATATTACCGACGATGTAAATGCAATCCTTGCAGCATTAGAGCAAGGGATAGATCCAACTCAGCTTGGAGAAGAATTTGCAACCGCAGCTGGTGAGTCAAATGGATCTAGCCCTACTGATTCGGTCAGTATCACACGTGATGCTGCTGAAATAATCGCTGTAACAAATTTCGACACATCAGCACTGACTTCATTAGGCTTATCTGAGACACAAAGTTTAGGCTTACTAGAGCAATATTTTCTTAATCAACAGAATATAGAAACGACTCCATTTGATAACACTCCTATTAACGTCAATATTGATATTGATCCAATCACATCGGATTCGATCGTTACCGCACAAGATGTAAACTCGACGGTTATTGTGACTGGTAGTGTCTCTGGCGAATCGTTTTCGTCTGGAACGGTGACACTTATTATCAATGGTGTTGAATACTCTGGTGGTGTGGTTGACGGAAGATACAGCATCGAGGTGAATGGAAGAGATCTGCAGGCTGATTCGGATAATGTTGTAGATGCCAGGGTAGAAGTAGCTAATCAAGCGGGTAATATCGGTTCTGCAACTTCAACAGAATTTTATCTCGTCGATACATTTTCTCGTGGCACTATCACTATTAATTCTGTTACTGAAGACAACCTAATAAACAAAAATGAGAGTGAGAATACAGTAAGCGTTTCTGGCTCTGTAGGTGGTGATGCTGAACCTGGTGATCAGGTGACTGTCGTCATCAACGGCACTTCGTACCAAACGAGTGTATTAAGTGACAAAACATGGGAAGTTGAAGTTCAAGGTTCTGAATTAATTCAAGATACTCAAATCACTGCAACAGTTACCGGTAGCGATCGAGTTGGTAATGAATTTATCGGTAGTACTAGCCGTGATTATTTAGTGGACATGTTCGCAGATGCAGGTGCGCCAAGCGTGAGCATCGTGGATGACAACAATCCAGACGATGGCGTGATCAACAAAGACGAGCTGGGTAATGACCAGGTTCAAGTGAAGGTTGACGTGAACCACGCCGAGTTGGTTGAAGGCGGTGAAGTGACACTGACCATCAGCAATGGTGGCAGCGCAAGCA
>NZ_SJFM01000228.1:0-304 GCF_029478545.1 Vibrio sp. 1180_3 | reverse complement strand
CCGAGAAAATCACCATTCCTGAGCTCGGTAATTTGCAAAGAATTCTATCGAAAAAGCCAACGACAGAGCACACGAAACGAATTTAGGCATTCATGAATTTCAACACCAAAGAAACCGCGCCAATGAACTTAACAAACACAACACTTCCCGTAAGCAGACTTCGTTAAGTTCAAACACTTCCCGAAAAGTGCCACTGGCGAGATAGTTGAGAAGCTGAGATTTGTCCAGTGTGTAGCTAGAAAACCCAAAGCCTTTCCACCCTAAATTCACAGCTTTTCTTAACCCCAGCTAACGCCCAATTAAG
>NZ_SJFM01000227.1:0-305 GCF_029478545.1 Vibrio sp. 1180_3 | reverse complement strand
ACCCGCTAAACTGACAACGCCCCAACGCTAAAACTGATTGAGGCAAACCAAGAAACTTGCCTGTTTTACGGTTTGAGTTAACCAAGAATTTGAGGGTAAAAATGCTCATTTGCCGACAATACAAAACGAATGGCCGGAGAAATCCCAAAAGATTGAACCCCTAAATTTACCTGAGTTGCATAACGCCCAATTAAGTGGTGAACAACGCACTGGCCAAGCCGCTGCATTGCACCGTAAAACACTTTACCTAACGCATAGTAAAACTGCCACGCGTTGAGAATCCACTTGAATTGCTTGTTATGTGA
>NZ_SJFM01000226.1:0-307 GCF_029478545.1 Vibrio sp. 1180_3 | reverse complement strand
AGTAAGCTTTCCCAAGAACACTTGAATGTGTTTGGTATCAATACGTAAACGTATTGATATTGAGAACTTTTATTTGATAACAACAAATCACGTTGTTATCAGTCAGCTTTCCAAATTGTTAAAGAGCAAGATTTTCTGATGAAAACCATTTTTAAGAACACTTAAGCAATGTGCTTAAAGATGGTATCCCGTAGGGGAGTCGAACCCCTGTTACCGCCGTGAAAGGGCGGTGTCCTAGGCCTCTAGACGAACGGGACACTAAGTGGCGAATGTTTGGGAACATTCTTTCTCTAAAACTGTATAAACC
>NZ_SJFM01000225.1:0-312 GCF_029478545.1 Vibrio sp. 1180_3 | reverse complement strand
ATGGTGGCAGCGCAAGCACAGTGACGCTGAGCCTGAATGAAGACGGCGAGATAAGCGACAGCAACTACAGCTACAACAATGGCACCATCACGTGGACAGAAACCGTGGCCGAGGGCGCAAGCATCAAGGTCGATGCAACGCAGACCGACCGCGACGGCAACGTGTCTCTACCAGGCAGCGACGAAGCGAAAGTGGATACCACGGCGGACGCCGGTGCGCCAAGCGTGAGCATCGTGGATGACAACAATCCAGACGATGGCGTGATCAACAAAGACGAGCTGGGTAATGACCAGGTTCAAGTGAAGGTTGACG
>NZ_SJFM01000224.1:0-313 GCF_029478545.1 Vibrio sp. 1180_3 | reverse complement strand
GTTTCAAATCGCTTCAATTGAAATGTCTTTTTGACTGATTTGCTTGCTGACATTCAGCTCTGGAAGTTTGGTAAAGCAAAAAATTTAGCGGTTGCTGAAAGGGCGCTTTCTTTGTTGTTGATTCTGCAAGTGGCTCTCTTTGGCTAAGAACGCTGTGAAATTTAGGGTTTGGTAAGCATCGTTTTTTACGTAACTTATTCAAATCTCTTCATTTCTACGGTGGTTTACTTTGAATTCACGGTAAAATTCACATAACAAGCAATTCAAGTGGATTCTCAACGCGTGGCAGTTTTACTATGCGTTAGGTAAAGTG
>NZ_SJFM01000223.1:0-316 GCF_029478545.1 Vibrio sp. 1180_3 | reverse complement strand
GATTCTAGGTTGAGTTTTGTGTTTAAGGCGCAATGGTTTAGGATTGTGGTCGCGTTGCTCACCACTTAACGCAGCGTTATGCAACTCAGGTAAATTTAGGGGTTCAATCTTTTGGGATTTCTCCGGCCATTCGTTTTGTATTGTCGGCAAATGAGCATTTTTACCCTCAAATTCTTGGTTAACTCAAAGCGTAAAACAGGCAAGTTTCTTGGTTTGCCTCAATCAGTTTTAGCGTTGGGGCGTTGTCAGTTTAGCGGGTGCAAAGTGTGGAAATGGCAAGTTAGTCGATCATTTCGCATTTGCTGAAAGTCTTGCT
>NZ_SJFM01000222.1:0-316 GCF_029478545.1 Vibrio sp. 1180_3 | reverse complement strand
CGGGTAGCCAACAAACCGTTGATGAAGATGATTTGTCGGGTATGGGCTCGGATGGCTCAGGCAGTACGACGCTGAGTGGTAATTTTGACGTTGTGGATGGGGCGGATGGCATTGTTAGCTATCAATTGACCGACTTAGTGACGCCAGTAGCCGGTTTGCAATCTGGCGGCCAGAATTTAGTGATGGTTGAAGTGTCTAACCTCAATGGCATCACAGTATATGAAGCGCAGATCCAAGGCAGCAATGAGGCGGTCTTTAGGATCACGCTCAATGGCTCAGCAGACAGCTATCAATTTGAGTTACTTAAACCGCTTGA
>NZ_SJFM01000221.1:0-319 GCF_029478545.1 Vibrio sp. 1180_3 | reverse complement strand
CTTCAAAACGATCAATCTCAGGTTGTTCAAGAATCCATTTCGACCAAGCCAACTTGCCGAAAACACGGAACAAATTCTCAATGAAATCGTAGTTTTGACCTTAAAAACTCATCAAACACATAACGCCGCGTTAAGTGGTGAGCAACGCCTACCACCCAGCCTAAACCATTGTGACATAAACACTTAACCTAAAGTAAGCTGAAAATGCCGAGCGTTGGGAATCCGTCTTAAACGCTTTGTTATGTGAATTCTCGATTGAAGCGCCTAACTTTTGTACGCATGTTTTTCATAGGTGATGATGTATTAAACTGAATCATGC
>NZ_SJFM01000220.1:0-323 GCF_029478545.1 Vibrio sp. 1180_3 | reverse complement strand
GAGCTACATTCGTTTTTACAACTATAAACGAAGTCATAGTGGGATTGATTATTTAACGCCAAATGAAAAATACCAACAAATGCAAAAAGTGGCTTAAAAACTCTCCAAAAAAGCTGGATCATTACACGGCTTATCCGATAGAAAACCTCATTTAACTGCAATGGAAACACTTCATCCCCTTTCAGAAGTTCGTACATGTAATGGTACGGTTAACTTGGATGGTATTTAAGCCTTATAATTATCACTACTTATAAGGAATCTGATATGTCACCAAAACTACGAGTGCAAATCACCCCTCAACAGAAGCTTGAATATGCCAAGAT
>NZ_SJFM01000219.1:0-331 GCF_029478545.1 Vibrio sp. 1180_3 | reverse complement strand
TCCACATCTTTTAATAACTGGTTAAAAAGAAAATCAACATTGAATAAATAATTGCCCATTGAAGCCAAACACTTATTCGGTTTATTCGGAATTTCATTAGGTTGAGCTGGTTTCTCATCAAAAGCGACTATTTTGTTTTTGGAATCTACGGTCAGAACACCAAAGCTGCCTGCTGCTTCTTCAGTATCAACTTCTAGGCAACAGACTGTCATATCTGCGTTATTTGCCACATGCTCCGCTAGTAGAGTGCCGTAGTCCATACGATATACATGGTCACCAGACAGAATTAGAATGTACTTGGGTCTATGTGAACGAATTATATCAATATTTT
>NZ_SJFM01000021.1:0-84673 GCF_029478545.1 Vibrio sp. 1180_3 | reverse complement strand
TGGTTTCATGTTGAACTTGCTTGGCGGACTCATCGCTTACTGTTTAAAACCAGAAAAGCCATCTCTAAATATCACAAGTACCGAAAAGACGGGGCTCATGGCGATTGCTTAAACCGATCTCAGGTTAGTTAAAAAGAACATATAAATAGCGAGTTCCTTGCTGGTCAAATGCAATGTAATTCCTGCAACTTCGAGAGTTTTGCTAACAGAATTAATGTTCACACATAACTCATTACAGCTAGCAACATTCATCGCTGAAACGGTTTTAGAAAATGAATGCTGATCCATTTGTGCAAATATCGACTCATCAACCTGACGACGCATACGAACAAACGGGATTTGCGCAAGTGTCACTAAAGCATCTTTGCTGTTTACCACCTTTTTCTTGTCGCGCCCCACGATGTATTTATCGTAAGGTGTCGGATAGTAAAAATCACTAACAAACTCGAAGTCATCGTCAACAAATACATGGCTTAACACATCTTGATCTCGGCCGTAGAGAGACATAGCGTACCCCATATAAAAAGCCATGGTTTTTCGCCCCCCAGCAATGGAAGCATGAATCGCTAGATTATCATCTGATGTTAGTCAGCTACTTTGCGAGTAATAAAATCAGCCATAACTGATTGATCAGATTCCGCTTTTGCATCGCTTAAAACGTTGTCTAACTCATCTTCAATCAACCAAATATTATCAGAACCAAAACGAATCATTGGCAACTTGTAGTCATCAAAAAGTTGCAGCCAGTGACCATCTTCAAACAATCCCTTTGCTAGCGTCTGCTTAGAGTTAGCAGTGGTGATAACAAAAACTTCTTCTGGCATTTGGCCACCTTGCTTATGCAGAGCATAGACCGTCTCAGTTAGGACCTGAGGGCTAGCGCCCGTGACAGCTATAAGTATATGGTTCATAGTATTCTCGACCTAAGCAAAAGACACAAAGATTTCAGTTGGGAAACCTCCTGAAGATATCTGAGAGCGCCCCTCAACAATGATGTTTGCGTGTTCTTGATCATCAATATGATAAGGTAAGTGATTCTCAGGTAATCGTTTATCAGCAAACCAGTAGCCAAAGCCCTGGTCAAGCCACAACGTCACTTGTTTGCCGTTATCAAAAAACAAAACGAGCGTTCGCGAATGAGGTAGCTTGTATTTCGAGGTCGTTTTAAAACTCATATTTGCTGCCGAACTTTCAAATGCCAAACCGACTACCTTGTCACGTGAGTAATCATCAATAAAGTTATCTTGTACTGTCGTTGGCTTGTAACCTCGACTTAACTCCCCTGTGTGAATTTCGACTTGGCAGCTTTTGTAATGTTCCCCTAAAAACTTCAAGGTATTAAAGCATAGAGAAACAGGTAAAGTAGCGGCTAGATAACGATCAGAGTACGTTGCCGACTCGATAACCTGCTCTTGCATCAATTTCATTAATGCAGGGGAACGTTTAAACACAAGTGTCCAAAACTTCAACCCAAACTCAGAAGCCTTTCCATCTAATTCATTATCAATCACTATTTTTTCTACATCAGAACTCTGACGCAAACGCGTAGGATCAAAGTCTACCAACTCACCCAAAAAACCAATACCAATCACTAAAGTTTCATGGTCGTCGTCACGGAGGCCCCATTGATAACAATATGACTCATTCGTCACCGATGCTAACACCTGATGATCGACATGATCATTCAGCAGTTTGCTCATCAGCTTCACATTTGGGTGGTTCTGATACCAAGACAACGTCACTTTTTGCTCAAGTGACAACTCTTGAGCTTGAACCTCTGTCAATATCAAGTTGACCTTTCGCTTGGCAACCCAGCGACTAAATGCTTGATACAGTTGCCAATCTCCTAAATCGCTCAATTGACTTATGGGAATTTCAACATAGAGGTCTGAGTCATCATGTTTAGCAAGCGTATTTTCTATTGCGATCATTAACGGACGTAGTTCACGCCTATTGTGATGGTCGAACAATTCATATTCCGTTGGCAAACTAAGATTATTAAAAAATCCGTTACTCAAATAAGTGGTAACTTTACGCCTATCAAGTAAATCAAGGACATGTTGAGTCGAATAATCCACTAAACAACGATGACATGCCTTGTCACAGTGACAGCTAGATGCAACCTTCTTTGCTCCTTGCAATAACTCTACAACGTATTCCGAAGCTTGAATTGAAAAACCTGCACCGCCGGCAGCATTGTCAAACAACACAATAGCTTGTACTTCTCGCCCCTCATGATTCACAGGCTTCGTTGTACAACCAATTTCGTCATTATTAATACCCAGCTTCTCCGCTAACTGGTCTCGCATCAGCACAGCGATTGAACGAGCAATACTTCTATCTACTAGTGGTTTACCCAGCTCATCAAATAACAACAATTCGAATACATCGGTGTAAGTACTGTGTCCCAACTTTAGCGGACCTTTGACAGTAAATTCCCTGTCGTTACCTCCACACAAAACTTCGCTTGAGCTCGTTAAATGTCCCTTACCACCTCGTAAGCGAGTATGCCCCATTAAAACTTCTTTTGGTGACTTATCTCCACCTTCGGGCATTGCTTCCATACGACCACATTCTAAGCAAAGCGCGTATCCTTGGTTGACTGGTCCTGCACTGTAATAATAAACGTGGCCGTTATGGCTTGATCGGTATGATGCTCCAGGGTTTACACTTACGTCGTGCCACTCAGAGCCATCTACCGTCACCCAAGGGTCATTGAAAGGCACATGATTCAAGCGCGAGATATCATTATGAGGTTCGTCTCTAATATCAACAGCGAAACTTGCTGGCTGAATGTAAGGGTGAATACGCTCTTTTATTTTCTCATCACTCAAATTAAATTCATTGCCACAACATTCACACTGTTCTGGTCTTAACGAAGACGTGTTACTTGCGCCGCACTTGTCGCAACGCCATGCCCACCTTAATGCTTGTATCTCTTTTACTTGGTCGACGGACGCAGGACTATGCCAGTTCAACAACACGCCTTTCGACTGATACACACGTCCATCAATCACAACGTCATTGCCCGGTGCGTAATCGCGAATAGCAACTGAAAGATCCCGAGATGGAAAGCCAGCAGAGCTATATAGGTTATCTTTACGAGACGTTTTATCGTTGATTTGGTCTTGTTTCATCTTGATGTAGCGTTTTCGCCTTTCGATCACTTTGACATGATCGGTATTTAAAGACACCACATCAGTAGGGAAGCCGTATCCGGGTAAGAACCCTTTACGTGCTAACTCAGAAAGCAAGAACTCCCCCTCTAAGCGTTGAATTTGGCTTTCTACTGCTGCTTGTGCTGTTGATAGCGAGTTAGGGTTCTCTTCTAAACTTTTAGATTGTTCTTTTAGCAATTGATGCTCAACGGACCAACGCTCGACAATGCGCTTCATATGCTTAGCAGACGCATTTAGAATTTCGATACGTGATGTTGTATCAAGAGAGGTTCGACGTAACAAAGTATCCAACCCGTCTTGTACAAGATCTAATGCTCCATTGACACACCAATCAATAAACTGATCAGCTTGAGAAGCCACCGATTCATGATCAGATTTGAAGAAGTTACCGCAATTCAATTTCAACGAGTTCTCTGACTTCACGACATGATTTAAAAACGTTGAAAGTAGTAACGAATTCACATGGCGACGAACAATGTAGTCACTTGATAGCGATACATTCGGTACTTTAATTTCTGTATCAAACGCCCATCGAGTATTCGAAAAGATATGCTCTCCATGCGGAGTAGATTTACATAACGTAAGCGCAATCGATTTGGATTCCCCACGACGACCAGCACGACCTGCACGCTGCAAATAGTTTGCAGGGTTAGGCGGGGCATTATTCATCGCCACTACCGAGATACCGCCTATGTCTACACCCATTTCCATCGTTGTAGAACAGCTTAAAACGTTAATCTTCCCTTCTTTGAACTCTTTCTCATATTCGCGTAGCTGGCTTGCCTTTAGCTGCGCAGAGTGCTCTGCCACTCTAAAGTAAGGAGTACGTTCCACAACACGGTCAGCGATATCCGACCACGCATTTTCTTTACGGACATCAATTAAGTCTGGTTGCTCTTGCCAATCTCTAACTTTGTTTAGATCAACAGTTTCTCCACTTTCAGGATCACGGCCAAATGGGTATGGATAACTAGGGGTCGATATCTGTTTACACAAATGCTCGGTACGGTCCCCAGATAAGTTCAAATATGGCGTCACCCCTAACAATGGTTTATCTATGATTTTTTGGGTATGAGGACATTGATATTTATCTGCAACTAAAGAGAAACTCACTTGTTGCTCAAGCTCTAAACGATAACCATCACCACTCGGTGTCAACACTGAAGACTGCAGAGCCATCCACGCTTGGCGTAAAATTTCATTAATATCTGCACGTGTACCAGCATCGTCTAACTCTATATTCAGAGCCGTAGCAAGCAACCTAGCTAACCTTGGTTGTCGTGGTCCATTACGTCTAATTTTTGGCCATGCCTCCACATTCCAAATATGGGTAGGTTCATCTTGTCCTACTAAGAAAGCTGGCGAATATTTAGCCCCTATCCAGTTAATTTGCTCATCCGTCAACCTCACGGCTTTCATGCTTCGTACATGAAAATTCACACAAACAGTTAGGAAATTAACCCACTCTTCACGCGCTTTTTCAGCACTATCAAAATGTCTCAACCATTCACTAGGGGCTGAACTCTCCTTGTTGGCTAAAACTGGATATTCCATGCAGACTAAACCCATGGTTTCGAGTGTATTCTGTCTTTTGGGACGGCTATTAAACTCTCGTAATAACAGTAAACGAGCAAGTAATTTTGGATTAGCAACCATATCCATGCGGTCATCGAAGTGCTCGTAGAATTTTTTGATCCACAATTTTACTTCTTTCTGTTCTGCTAAGAATTCTTCGACTTCTTGCCAGGTAACAATTACTGTCTTTGAACTTCCACCAACCAGAGATGCTATTCGGCTTTCAACAAACTCGATCATGTCTTCTTCACCGCTCATTTTGGCCATCTTAAGCATTTTTTGAAACTTCTCGAGTTCAGCATTATCTCCAGAGCTTGGATCGCCCTCACGGATCGCTTTATCCAAGATCAAATGATAGATAGTTGAACGCAAAAACTGCCTTTCAGAGTCTTGCTGTGACTTGGCCGAAAAGCGAGCGGTCCCTTGTCGGCTATCGGTGAAAGTAATCATGCGACGCCCGTTCCAAGGACCTTTCAATTGCTCTTTCTTACCATCTTGACAATATTCTAATAATGTAGGGATCACCGTCGAAAGCATAAATGGTGCACCATTTCTGAAGTGACGGTAAAATTCGAAGTTCTTGATTTTGGTGTGCTGGCAACATGGACAACGCACCGACAAAGCACCGTCACTTTTACGATACCCTTCGACTCGATGTATTAAATGCGCGCCTGGAACTTTAGCGGCTTTTACATCTCTCTGGTTATTAATCCAATATTCACCAGTTTCATCAAAACTTAATGGAGAGATGAGAGCAAAGCGGTCATACTCTTCGGAGGTTTCTTCATCATCTTCTATGGTGAGATCTTCTTCTCCAACAAGGTCCAAGGCAAAGTCATCAATCGATGAGTCTGGCTTCGTTAAGTGCAGTTGAGAATGACTAGTCTCTGAATCCGTTTTTTCAGTCGCAGCCAATAAGCTAGTTCCGCAACCATTACAGCTAACCATTTCAAATATCGGTGAACCACACGAGCACTTCTCACGGCGTGACATATGAACCATACCAAATCGCCAATCAATCGACTCTAAAGGCGTACCTACCTTTGCCGAGCAATCTGAATTTGAGCAAGCCCAAAGCCCACCAGCAACTCTGTGGAACAAATGTAGTCTAAACGGAATAAATGCATCTCCATCTGCGTTCTTTGTCGAAGCACAGATATCAAGCCATTGAAGTGAGTCTTGTTCTGATAACGGTTCCTCAGTTGCAGACAATAGCTTCCCTATTTCGCTCAACGTCATTCTGTTATCGGTTGAACTCAGGTGCTGCCTTAACGTTCTTAACGGCGGTAAGCTTTGTAATACATCGTAACGTTCTATCTCGCTCGTTATGCTTGAAACACTATCAAGGTTCATCGCCTTGATTTGCTCCAGTTCCATCAGCGGTTTGATTTCACGCTCGCCTTTCACTAAATGAACTTGAGTGATATCGACACCTGCTACATCAGCCAAAAACGCTTTTAAATCCGCGTCAGAGTCCTTTCCACCAATCGTGGCAGAAGTAGCGACGAATCTCACTTGATCTGGCGTGACACCAAAACCATGCATTACACGTCGAAGCAACAAGGACAATTCAGCAGCTTGAGAACCGATATAGGTGTGAGCTTCATCTAAAACGATCCAACGCAGTTTGCCTTTGGAACGGTTCAAAATATTCGCGTCTTTTTGGCGAACCAACATGTACTCCAACATCGTAGAGTTGGTCACCAGTATTTGAGCTGGGTTTTCTCTCAACTCCTTTCGAGAAAGCTGTTCATTTGGGTGCTTTATTCGTTCTGCAGCGCTTACTGATTCCGGCGTATCACCATTAAACAGGCTGAATTTAACTTGATCACCCAACTGGTGAGTCCATGCCGTTAAACGCTCTCTCTGACTGTTAATTAGTGCATTGAGTGGATATAAGAACAAAGCCTCAACGCCATCAGGCTTGCTGTTGCGTTCTACAATGTCATTCAGAATTGGCACTAAGAAACACTCTGTCTTACCAGAACCCGTACCACTACTGACAATTACAGACTTAGGAGATGGCTCCAATAGATGAGACCATGCTTCATGTTGATGGGAATACGGGTACCAACTGCTATCAAAAAGGTAGTCTTCTTTAAGCTCTTTCGGTGGATTTGCCATTGCGTTTACAATCGAGCTGTTTAACAACCCACCCGATAGGTCTCGCATGCTTTGAGTATGCGGTTTCCAGCCAAAGGTGGCTTCAAATACAGGGTCAGCAAGAAACGCCCCCTCTTTACCTGGGGATTGAGAAAACGACTGCCACAAGAATTCACGTAAAGGCTTAGATCGCAAACCAAATTGCCCTAAAGTCGCGCGCGCTGCTCGTTTAGTCAGTTGGTCAACTAAAGACTCAAAATATTGCATGGTTGGTTTACCTTATTTAGCTATTCACTAGGCCGAAAATCATTTTATGTGTAAGAGCGAACACTTGTTCAAAGTAGTCAGGGTCGAAGCTGTTGTATTGTCTCATCGCATGTACCACCTCTGGTGTCATTCTCAGCGATGCATAGCCACAAGTGGACAAAGCAAGCAATACGGGTGCGTTCATCACGTTATTACGGTAGAGATCTTTAGTCGTGAAGCACACCTCTGCTAATTGTGGTTTAACTGCCTTAATTGAACTTTTCAATATATGGTCCGAAAATTCGCATGGCCAATGAGATTCATTGTATTGGTTATTCAATGAATTTCGCAGGTCAAACAATTGCTGAATGTAAGCGGCAGGATTAAGCGAAGGTTTCTCTCGATTGGCATCGATTTTATGCATTAAAAGGTTCTTGAGGCTTTGTAAGCCGTGGTATCGAGCTACTAATTCGTCTAATTTTGATTCAATTTGACCGCAGATAATGTCCGAAAAGTCGTTACCGTAAACCTCGATACGTGACGCATAGAAAGCGCTCACTACCGCGATCGCATCTGGAGCTTTAATGGAGTGCCATAAGAAAGGAAACTGCTGACTAAACTGCCAAATACGCTCGGCTTCTTTCTTATTTGCGCTTAACAACATAGCGAGCATAAATTCAGGTTTATTAATTGCACCTCGCCATAGATCGAATGTGGTAAGCGGAACACTATCAAAGGCCAACAAGGCTTTAATGTATGCCCATTCTGGCGCACTAAATTCTGTCGCCAACTGACCGCAAACCACCGAAAACTTATCTAGACGATCCTTACGGGCCCCGATAGATGCCGCTTCTTCTAGTCGATTACTCGGCGACGACAACAACTCAAGGTCTTTACTCCACATCAAAGGTCTTACACCCTGCTCGGCTTCGTCAGCATAGATAAGCCAAGCACCAGGCGAAGCGTCTTCTTCAGGGAAGTACCACTGTTCGTCATTCTTAATTAAAGTAATCGGCGCATAAGTTGGGTTATCCAAAGGCACCATCGAAAGTGTGCCCATGAAGCTATCGTTGTCGATTTCAATCGTGCCTTTTGCTCTGTTAGGAGTCAGCGCATTACTGTATGCATTCACACTAAAATTGAAAATGGTATGTGCATTGTCCAGCACCGATACCTTAACACTTGCATCTAATGAAGATGATAGCGCCAGCAGGGACTCAATATCCTCTTTCAATGTTGCTAAAGAAAAACCGGTAGATAAAACGTCACCTTTTGGCAAAGACCGCTTCACATAAGCCGACTTCGAAAATGCACCATAAATATCCCTAGCGAGCAGCTTAAACTCCACCTCTAGCGAATCACTGACGCCATAACCGAATAGCTCATAGCGATTAAGCGTATCGACTAAAATTACTTCAGCATTACGAACCAGTTCTCCCTTCGAACTGATCAAGCAAATACCTTTAGCGGGGAATGGCAATGTTATCGACAACGACTTCGCTTGGTCTTGCCACCACACCACAACATCAACTCGTGCAGGTGGCTGGGCTTGATGGCTTAGCATATCCAAAGTACGTTTAGCGGCATTCTGTTCTTGCTGGATATGAGATAGCACCGAGCCCGGCAGGACATCGACTTGATCTGGCTCTTTTAACGCGATAGATGGCAGTGGCTTATTAGAATAAAAGCTAATTTGACCAATTTGTACCGTGTGGCTCGGTTGAAATTCAATAGAAAAATCGTCCGGTAGCAAACCTACGGTAAAACGCTTAACCGGTTTATTATTTTCGAACCAAGCAATATCAACCTTACCAAAAGGTACCGTATTCATTGACTGCCATTGCTCAAGCATTGTATTGCGCCAACGAAGCTGAGTATTGGGAATTGCTGATTGCTGACCATTTTCATCAATGGCGACTAAGCTAGGAACACCAATAAAGCACTTACTTGGATTCGTTTGATAAGGAACAGGCTGACCAACCAAATTGAACTCAAGAGGTTGCACACCTTCTCGGTCAAGTGACACACAATATTCGTCAAAATAAAATTCAGCCTCTATTTGAGTATTAACATCATAAAGGACACGGCCATTGATGTGACCTATCGTAACAAGTGTGGGATGTGACAAGTGCGCAGGCACTGAAACCAAAGCGTTCGCTTCTGCACATTCGACATCTCCTGAACCTTTCAGTAACCACTCATCATTCTGTTGTGTGAACACCCAAGGTTCATCGGCATCAACTCCCGCGCCACCAAGCACTGGAGCGTACCATTCATTACCAAGGTCATCCGTTGCTTTTAACTGTATGTCGCAGTTAAACCACTCAATGGGAAGAGACTGAGTATAAACATCCAGTAAATAATGCTCAGAGTCAGCGCCACGTTTGAATGCCTTTGCCAGTAAAAGGCTCTTGCTGCCAACCGCAAACAGGTTTATGCGGTCTGGCAAATTCACGCTACTAAACAGTTGCTGTAAGAACTTAACATTAAGACGAGACTTGAGTGTGATATCAATTTGGTTCTGCCACTGATAATCGTCATCCGATGCCGACATATCCATCATTGAGGCATAATGAGAATAAGATTTACGAAGAGAACGAAGAATCTTAATAGAGTTTGGTAAACGACGTTGCACCTCAACAGCAAGACCAAGCGCATTACCCAATAAAGTTCGTGCGGCTTCAGGTTCCATGTTCAATGGTAACCCCTGCAACCAATTAGCATCAACCGTATTCAAGTAATGAAGCGGGTCGTCTTGCTCGTCTAACTCATGTTTATCGACCAGATAATAAATGGATTCAGCAACTTGGGTGACAATGCTATAAACCGTCTCATCACGATATGACGCCGCAATATAATGCGCATGTGCTTTAGCAACAGATACCGCACTTAACCGTGAGTTAGCAAATTGCCCATAATCTTGAATCACTTGTTCGAAGTAATGGGCAAGCCTGCTATTTGGATCTTGGATAAGCGTTTGTGGCAAGCCACCTTCAACCGCGACAGTGCCAAGTAACATGCGTCCCTTAGTGTTGCTTAATACCTTTCGCCCCCAGAAGCTTAACCCCTTAACAACTATCTCACTTCTTTGAGCGGGTGAAATTGCGTTGGCCTGTAAGCCGAGAGACTCCAATACAGGTTCCCAAGCCCAAATACCGCCTTGAAAAGACGTACGCCACCACTCCGCCGCATACAATACAAAACACCCTGCCCATTCCCTTGTCGGCTTATTCGAATAGGTGTGAATACCATTACTTTCGACGCTAGAAATCAGCGACTGCTTAAGTAACTCAAACTCCAATGCCGTCACTTTATAACTATAAACAGGTTGAGCATTTGGTTTGGTCAACTCTCTCGCATTAAGAATTGAAGAGAGGACATTTCTGTATGTTTGCATGATGAACCCTGACGTAGGTGGCGCTTTTTTGTGCGCTCGATTTAAACCTATTGTTATAATTGGGAATTTAATAGAAAAATGACGTACGTAAGCTTACGAAAGCAATGCCTTGCGCGAAAATTGAACGGGCCACTCTATGTTTGAATCGCCCGTTAATGAGAGAACAAACGGCACAACCCACAATTTTAGTGTTTCACTAAAATCAAAACTGTATTCTATAGGTTTTTCAAAGGCTTGATGCGATGGATAGATCAAGAAAAGATCCCCTTTTCCATCTAAGTATTTGTTACCATAAGCAAACATTTGATACAGGTCGGATTGAGAAAGGCCGTAATTGTGTTCCTCGATATCGATCAGCTTCCATTTCGTATCGAGAATCAACTTCGAATTACCCGGTAATGTTAACAGTAGATCTGGCTTCAACTGGAACTGACTCCGCTGATTATGAGTTACGAGATATTTCGAGGCTGCTTGTGTCGTAAGCTCTGCACCATCAGGCAGTTGTGTTCTGAGCACAGACGCGACGTAACTTTCAAACACCGCTTCCATTGGGAACAACAAGGAAAGCGCGCTGCTGTCACCTTTCATACTCAGTGGAGAGAATCCATCAAGTATCAATTTTGCCCACGCAATCGGCGAATGATAGTCCACCATTCCTCGGTCCAATTTGAGAGCGTTAATGTCTTGCTTCACGGATTTACTTGTAGGGACATCTGCAAAAGCAAACTGCAGCTCACGCAGCAACTTCTGGTTGGTCGCTAGCCTTGTGTAATAACCTAACTTCAACAGAGCCGTTTTGAGAAGTCTATTGGCTGGGCGGTTAATCAGGTACTCATCATATTCAACATAAAACTTGTGCTTATTGACGATGTTGTGTCTGATTTGCTGGGAAACTTTCAGCTTGCCCTTCTGATAGTGAAGGTTATCTTCTTGTGTAACATAGTCACTTTTGAGCCCTCTCTTAACCAAAATATTCAAGGATTGTAAAAACTGGTTAATAAACGCCTCGAGCAGTGGCATCTGCTTACTGGCTATATTCGCTTGGTTCGATGCCACGTACCGGAATGAACCTAAATGCTGCAGCATCATCAACAACATCTCGCGAGATTCTGAAACAGCTTGTTCGTGCGTTACCGACTTACGCCCTATTTTAGGTAGAACTTCAATATGCTCACCTGTCGGTGTAAACAATACACCGACGTAGTTTTTCACTTGAAGCAACTCATGGCCGAAACGCTTGGTTAATCCTAAACACTTATTGGTATCAGATTCTCCGGCGCTTAAACTCACGTCCTTTAAATACTCGAATGCACGTTTCGAAATGGGCTTTGCACCCAATTCATCACTTGCTGCTTTGTCACAAGTTAAATAGCCATATTCAAATACAGTGGTGTGCATTATGAAAGCTCAACGTCTATTTCTGGTTCAGTCTCAGGTGACTTAGTTAACGCCTCTTCACGTGGTTTATAGATACCAATATAAGCTTCAGCGTCTGCCCAAACACGTGCGCTGCTGCCAGCGAGTGTATATTTCACTACTGACTGACCGTATTGGTCCAGGTTATGCCCCTTGCCAAACAAACTCTTCAAATCATCTGTTTTTTGTTTTTGTTCTAGTACAAACTGTTGTGATTCATTATTCGTCTTTTGATTATCAGCGAGCACTAGGCGGATCTTACTCCAGTCTTCAAAGAAATATTCTTCCAGAAGAGGAATGATCTTATTTTTGAAAACAGAAACTAGAACATTAAACGCTTTACCCTGCTCACCTGCGTCTACCAGAGCTTTAACTGGCATAAAGAACGCGTGGCCTAAGGTGTGCTCACGGTCATAAAGAATTTCAATACGCTGGTTGAGTACACTTAGCAATTGCTCAAGGTCGATACCTTTTACTAGCGCGCCTTGTAATAGCTTGGGTTCTGGCATCATTTCGATGAAATCGAAACGACGACGAAGCGCCGTATCCATCATGGCCAGTGAACGGTCAGCGGTGTTCATTGTGCCGATGATATATAGATTGTCAGGGACCGAAAATGCCTTGCCTGAAATAGGCAATACAAGCTCTAGAGCTTCTTCATTACCTGCTCGCTTTGAAGGCTCGATAAGTGTAATGAGCTCACCAAATATCTTTGATATATTACCTCGATTTATCTCATCAATCACAAGAACAAATCTTTGAATATCTTGAGCTGCTTCTTTACCTAAAAAGATATTATTCTTATTCAACAAAGTACGTAACTCTGGAACAGAGAAACGAGTCAGTTCACTACAAGTTTTAATTGGTAGGAGCGTCTGTCCATTCAGATCGTAAACATTGAGATCTAATCCTTTAGCTAACCATTTAATTGGGCGAACATGGCAATAGTCATCACGCGTATAAACTCCGCCAGGACGGAACTCATAATCACCACTTACAACCCCAATGGCTTCTATTGTTTTTTGACCACTGACGCAAAAAACCACATCACCAATAGCCATACCATTGCAAAAGTGTCTTATCGTTGCTTGATTAGGATGGGTTTCATTAGCAAGTTCATCATTCATTTCCTGAGTTCGATTAACAGAGGTCATATCGCCGACATGTCCCCAACCAATCGCGCCTATATCATTATCTAAGCAATATCGCTTAACTTCACTGTGGCCACTACTTTCAATAGATAACTGCCAGATGTGTGCGTCTTCACTTAAAAACTCAGGTTTTTCAACTTTCTGCGCCGCTGCTTCATCACAGATAGACTTAAAGACACCGTCCTTGATTGGGTAAGATAGATTTCCATCATTATCAGATTCAGCACGAAGTCCCTCGACAAACTCTTCATAGCCATAGCTTTGGTGGAACGTAACAAAACGAATTCGTTTAGCCGTAACCAGTTCATCGTATTTGGCTTTTAGCTCATCGCGTGTTTTCCAAGAGAACTCTGGTTCGGCGGCTTTAACTGCCGCTTCAATGGTGTGGTAGGTTTTTCCGGTTCCCGGTGGGCCATAGAGAATTTGATTTAAGCTCGGCATCGTCATTTCGCTATCTCCATTGTTACTTTTCGCTGTATCCGTTGATGAGTTGTTAGGAGCGTAATCGACGGGCCAATACCCTTCTCTGTCGATGGTGTATTGTTCAACAAAGTCGTTCTTATCTTCTTCGCATGTAGCAAGGTACTCAAGGCTATATTTAGCGTCACCGAGTTTAATGTTTGATTTTTGAACCGTTATGAGCTTAAACACAGCGTCCGATTTAGTACTGTCTAAGCCTTTACGGCCAATACGGAACTGGTTGTCGATGTTTACCGGATAGATATCTAAGCCAGCATCATGCGCCCACTCGGTCAACTCATAAAGCTGTTGCAGTTTAGTACTGGAAAGGTTGTTGACTGCATCCATATTCATTCTTTCTATCAGTTGTTCGATTTCTTGCTCTGACGCATCTTGGTTGCTTGTCCAAACCTTGGCATAGTAGTCAAAAAGTGACACATCATCCGGCTTATCAGTAAGTAACTGGCTGTATGCCTGTGCCATGGTTGCTTGACTGTTTTTTACCGCTCGGCGAAGCACTGGAACTTTGTAAATATTAAGTACACTAAGTTTGGACCTATTTTGATAAATAAACGCCACTTTCCATTTTAAAGTCGGGGCAATATCTATTAACTCGATTGCGTCCAAATCATTGACCTGAACCGCTTTGATTACGTCTAAAATGCTCTGCTTAATGCGAGCAAATGCAGTCGGTGCATCCTCACCATATTTCGAGTGCCAAGTGTAAGTGTCATCGTGACTATAATTGTTGCGACCATTTCTTTTACTTGAATCAGCACGCTTATAAATACCGAACTTCTCTGATGAACCGCCCTTAATGGAACCTAACTCTCTCGCTTCGGTTTCAAGCCAATAAGTAAATGTATTTTTATCTTCAACTGAGACATATTCAGCTAATGTCATCGCTTCAATTCGTTCTACTGGCCATTCTGCTAAAAAGCGGTCCCAGAGCTGTTGTCTTTGATCGGTATTCATACTCTATCCATTAAAAAAGCACGCCATACAGCGTGCTTATAAAATTATCAATTAACCTTTAACGGCGGCCTTATTTGCTTTTTCCTTCGAGGCTCCAGCCTTTTTCGCTGCCTTAGTAAGCGCTTCTGCTTCCTTACGTGCCAGTGCGATGCGCTCCAGCAGTTTGTCGGCGGGTTCGTCGTTTGGATCTTGCGGCACCAGCTCACCTCGAAAAGCTTTGGCGAGGATGCTTTGCGTCAGTTTATCCACCCGCGCCTGCGCTTTTCTCACCTGCGCCTCGATGGTGTCGGCAAAGGCGAAGTACCTTTCGACCTGATTCACGATTTCGTTTTGTTCGTCGATCGTTGGATATGGAAGGCTCAAGCTTTTCAGCACTTTTAGATTGATGTTCTTTTGCGCTGTCGCTGGCGCGAATTGCTCTAAGCGATTCTTATTAACATCGATAAGATACTTTACAAATAAAGCTGATGTAACTTCTGGATTTGGTATAAATCCAACTACACTGTCAGGAAAACAGGCATCTATTGCCAAAATAGCGGTGTCAGCAATATTGGCTGCGATCGTTATGCAAAGCGTTCCTTTTGGAAAAAGCCTACTCTGCTCGAGTCCAAATTCGCTATACCATTTAGTACAACACTCGATAACCCCATTTGATTGAGCAACCTCTCCCGTTTGAATGAACGGGTACTCGTTACCGAATAAGCGAGGATCATTGCGAGGACGATGTTTAGATTTACCTCGTGCCAGCGCCCCCAAGTCATCTAGCCCTTTTCTAGACCAACTTGATGGAAAACATTCCGAATCATATTCAGAGTCCCCACGCCACTCCTCCGTCAATTTCCCAGACACGGCGGCGGCGAGGACGGATTGGCGGAAGCGTTTGAGGATCGCGGGAATGCCATCGAGGCGCGCTTTGATGGTGTCCACCTGCGCCAACACCTCATCCAGCTTTTCGACGATGCGTTTTTGTTCAGCTAGTGGGGGAAAACACACACCAATATTTTCGATTCCCGAAGCTGAAATATTTGGCTGAGCTCCACCATATGCGATCTCAAGTATTGTCGGCGAAAGATACTTAATTAAATGATTACGAAATCCAAGATCACTTAATTCAGGTGCATTGAGTTTTAAATTCCCGACTCGTTGATTCTGATATGCGGGTGTACTTCCCCCATAAACACCTATCTTACCTGTTGTTGCACCCGACATTGCAACTAAGAGATCACCTTTCGCAATTTCAAATTCTGATACTGCAAGCTCAGCTGGAACATGATTTGCTTTTTTGTCAGAAGCAACCTTGCCATTGATATCGGAGATTCTAATAACAGGAACCGTCATATTTGATGGTTCACTGTAGTCTTTACTCTTAAAAGCAAAACCATTTTTTAGATGAATATAGTCCCCTAACTTGGCACTAACCCACCCTTTCGGCAATTCACTCATTACTCTGCCTCCAGCTTTTCTACCAAGCCAAACGCTTCTGCCACTAGCTGTTTTTGCCCTTCGGCGACATCATCTGCGCCCAGTGCTTGCATCAGTTGGTAGATTTCTGCCATCGCTTCGGTCAGTTCTGCCATCGCTTCGCCTGCCAGCAATTCTGGCGCAGGCAGGTTTTCTGCGCTGGTCGCTTCAAGATCTTTTAGCCATGAAATATCTAGGCTATCGCCTTTTTGATCACGGATGTATTCGCGGCTGAATTTGCGGAAGCGAGCGTTTTCGATCACGTTTGCTACCGCTTCCTCTCCTTCGGCAAAAATGTTGCCCAGTGTCTCGTAAACACCCTCTTCACGAGCTGATTGACCGTTCTTATCTGCGCCATAAGCGTTCACAAATGCATCAAAGTGTTTTTCAGTTAACGGGCGACGTTTGCCAAAGGTATTCATGTTGGTACGCATATCGAATACCCATGTCTCTTTGGTGCAGCCTTTATCTTGGTTCGGGTTCTCTGGCGTGCCTTTTTGGAAGAACAGCACGTTAGTTTTTACCCCTGCAGCGTAAAAGATGCCAGTTGGCAAACGCAAAATGGTGTGCAGGTTACATTTGTCCATCAAATCACGACGAATATCTGTGCCTTTACCGCCTTCAAACAAGACGTTATCTGGGATCACTACGGCAGCACGACCGCCCGGCTCAAGGGCATCATAAATGTGCTGCATAAAACAAAGCTGTTTGTTGCCCGTTGGGTGAACAAAGGTACGGGTGATGTTGGTGCTGGCAGCACTACCAAATGGTGGGTTGGTTAAAATCACATCCGCTTTGGGCAAGTTTTCACCGGCGCTGCCAAGAGTATTACCTAAACGGATCGCCCCTTCGTTGTCATCGCCTTCAATATCGTGCAGTAAGCAGTTCATCAATGCTAAACGGCGCGTCTCTGGTACGAGTTCCAAACCAACAAAGGCTTTTTTCATTTGGAATTCTTGATCATCATCGCTCAAATCTTCTAAATCGTTGGTGTTGGCTTTGATGTATTTGTCCGCTTCAATCAGAAAGCCTGCTGTGCCTGCCGCCGGGTCTTGAATGATCTCTCGTGGCTGTGGCTGCATCACCTTGATGATGGTGCTGATAAGCGAACGCGGCGTAAAGTATTGACCAGCGCCTGATTTAGTTTCGTTTGCGTTTTTTTGCAACAAGCCTTCGTACATGTCTCCGAAGTCATCACGGCTTTTACCCTGACCGCCATCAAACCATTCTAGGCTGTCCATATTAGCAACCAGTTCGGTCAACTGCGCTGGTTGAGTAATGGTGGTATTGACGTTTTGGAAAATCGCACGAACAATCGCGTGTTCATCTGCGCCAAGCTGTACCAACATATTGCGGTAAAACTGGTGCTGATCTTGCCCCACTTTGGCTTTTAACTTCGACCAACGAAAATCCTCTGGTAGCAACTCGTCTTCTTGCCCTGTCTCTTCACACATTTTTAAAAATAGTAAAGACGCCAGCTCGTTAACGTAGTTTTGGTAAGACACCCCGCCATCTCGCAGGTTGTCACACAGTTTCCAAAGTTTGGCGACCAGATCGTTATTGTTCATGTTTGTTCTCTTGCTTCACGACGTCTAAACACGCCATGGATAAATAAGGGATGCAATCCGCTCTAGCGAAAACCCGATAGAGCGGCTGAAATTGGCGTAATTGTACCGATTTAGGCGGGTCCATCCTATAGGTATTGATTGAATTGAGCGCGAATGCTGCCTAATTCATCATTACAGACATCCATAATCATTACTGTCTGTTAAAAACCATGGCAAACCATATATTCAATAACTTATGGTATTTAGGTGAAACAATTCGCTTGATTCAAACTAGGCTTCATTATCCTCCGCTCAACGAGATCATGCTCTAAAGGGATGCTAAATGAAAACCTGCCATTAGATAAATTGCCATCATTTAAGACAAACATTGATTCTTTTACATCTAACGTCCAAGTTGCTTTACATTCTTTGTTTCTGCAACTTGCTTTAAAGTAATCCTTTGATGTCTGTTGAATACTGCTCTCATGTGCGTGTTGGCTACATACTGGGCACTGCTTCAAGTACTTAGATATATGACTCTTTGTAACAATCGCGTCATACAACTCTGTATTGGCATGCTTTCTAGCAATGCCTAGTTCTTTTTCTGATAGCCTATAATCAAGTTTTCCCTGATAAAGCTCATCTATCGCAGTAGGTAATTTCACTTTAAAATCAGTCAAATATTCGCGAATGATCACTTTTAAGATTTGTTGTTGCAATTTCCCTGCAAGTATTTCTTTACCATGAAGTTCAATCGGTGAAATGACAATAACGTTATCGTTTTCGCTGATTGTGTTATTTTCTGGGCAAATTACAAATTCCCCGGCAGCTAACTCACTCTGAGTGATGTCTTCCACCAACGGCTCAGACAGCGCGACTATTCGAGCTATAACACTGTCTTTTCTGACTAATCGCCATTCGCCTTTATTTGAATGTTCAAGCGTTAACCCAAAGGTATTATCATGGCTTAACTTATGGCCTTTTGAAGCTTTAGTCAGAGACCAACCCAAGTTCACAAATACTTGTCTTAATGTTTGATCAACATAAGATTGGTATTGAATGAAGTTACGTTGCTTTTGCTCGAGAAGCTTCTGCGGTGATAGCCTATCTGTATTAGCATTGTTAAGCCACATCCTCCAAAGTTTAGCTGCTCTTCGATAGTTTTTATCGTGCACCAAAATATTGGTTTGTTTCAATTCCATTGGCACCTTGGCTGCTCGTGGAATTGCCTGATATAACTTATCGGAACGTAACTGTGATAGTTTGCGAATGCTAGATTTTACCTGTGCTAACGTTGATTCAGTCTGATCCTGCAATTGCTCCATCGTTTCGTCACTATCTTCATAGGCTCTACCCCAGTCTTGTGTTAACTGGGTAATATAGCGATGGTCTTTATTGCCGCTATCGAGCGCTCCAAATTTTCCGATGAAAGTTACGATTTCTTCAAGACGCAATTGATACATTGTAAGATAATTGAATAAGTTATCGATAAGCCTTGCATATACGATGTTTTCGTAAATAGCCACTTCATCTTCGCTCACCTTCGCCATCAACTTTTTAGGGATGATCCCCACTATCGTTCTTTGCTGCCAGCATTCCGAATGGGCAACTAAGTGTGCTTGATAGTTATTTGCGTAGCGTTTAACCCTGCTTGTCGGTAACAGTTCAGTATCGTAACGCATACTCATTCTGGGTGAGCTATTTATCTGAAACAAAACGCCATTGCTGAAAGCGTCTTCAATTCCGATGTCAAGTTCGTTGGGCGTATTGTTTTTACTCACTTCAGGTGGCAAAAAATGACTAAACATTTCCAAATTACTTGCATCAAACTTGGCATTTATTTGATATATAGCATCGTATATGACTTTAAGTTGTTGCTCGGCTCTCGAAATATCGTCGTTGGTAAACAGTTCATCTGAAAGCTGAGCAAAACCAACTTCACTTGAAAACTTGCCCTCTACTTTAGCTGGAATGTTAGGCTCTAATATAAGGGATTGTTCATAGTTATCGTCAAACTCTTTACCAATCAGGGCATAACGCCCTGATTGTATGCAAGCGACTTCGTCAGGCTGAACCGTTTTAGAAGTTACCCTGTCTATTAACATTGTTAATAAACCCCTTGTTCTTTACGGGTGATCTCACTTTCAATGATTTCAATCGCTTTACCACCGCCACCTTTCAATGATTTAAACAGATTAGTTAATGCAATTTTTAAATCTTTTAATTTATCGATAGAAATATCGTAACGACCAAGCACTTTTCCTTTTCGAAGCACTCTGGTAATTAAAAGATGCTCAAGTGCATCTGCTTCATGCCCACCACATTCTTTGTATACAGAAATAAACCTAAGGGCTTGAGCTTCTAAACGGTTACCCCACCCAATATCAAATTGACGTTCTAGAATTTGTGTAAACACCGAGTTAGTTAGCGTGTTAAGCATGTCTAAAACTAGCTTTTTATGGGTCTTTTGTGCCTGTGTAAAAAGAGCATCAACTGAATCAAAGTCAATTACCGTGTTCTTGATAGCTCTTGCACGCCAACCTTCAGGTTTCACTTGCTTCTCTAAATCTAACGTGAATGCTCTATCATGGGTTTTATCTGCGAACTCAAACGTTGTCTCATCATGGTTTGCTGTCCCCATAAACCAAGTATTCGATTTAAGTAATAGCTTTCTGTCTTCAACCAAATATTTTGGTGGATTGATAACAGACGAGTCCATTAGGACAACTTTACGTTTCTGCTCGTTTTGCTCCATTGCAGATAGAAACTCGGCAAAATACTGTTCTGGACGAGATAGGTTCATTTCATCCAATAGAATAATGTTAAAACGTTTTTCGAATGATGGTGTATGCGCTTTATATAGACCTTGCAAACATTCTTTTTCATAGTAGCGTTTTTCGAAAGCATTGTAGTGACCAATTAGGTCATCTCTATCACGCCAACCTGCTTGAACAGGCACTGTTGTGACCTCACCGCCGACCGCTGCTGCAAATGCATTGACTAAACTCGTTTTACCTGTACCAGAGATCCCTTGAAACACATGCAACGGACTCAGCGCTAGCCCAGCCATAAACTTTCTTAGCAGGTCTAAGTCATAATACAGTTCTACATCTGTTGATATTGCGATTCTATGTTGTAACTCTTCAGTAAACTCTTTTAACGAGTTAACTGGTTGAGCAGGTACCGGCTCACGATATCTGCGATCCATCAATGTCAGTTCTTTAAAAACTTCTTGTGACTGCTGCTTTTCGATTAAGTCATCTAATTGAGACTTAACCGCTTCGATACTGTGAGTTAATGCTGCATTGCTAACCTCAAGAAGATCCTTTTGCTTCTGCAACTCCAATTTTTCTCTCATGCTAAGCTTATACTTACCTTCACGTAGCTTAACCTCATCGTACTCTTGCTTGAGCTCTCTTAACTCTTCTTCTAAATCGTCCACTCGGTCTTTGTAATAACCTAACTCTTCTTCTAAATCGTCTTCGCTGCGACCTTTTAACTTATTGCGAGCATCTCGTAGTTCTTTTTCAAGCTCATCAATCCGTTGCAAAACTGCCGCTGGAGAACCAAGCTCTTTGATTTTCGCCTCTCTTTCTAACTCCTTATAACCATACAAATGCTCAGTTAGGCGCTTAATTTCATCCTGATCACGAGTACGGTAATCTTCTAGAAGCTTCAATTGGTTTTCTAATGTTATTTTTTCAGTTTGAATTTCTCTTCGACACTCTTCTATCGCTTGCTTTTTCATAACAACCTGAGCGCCAAGTTTTTTCTTCAGTTGATCATTTAACAATTTGTTTTCATTAATTTTATCATCAAGCTCTGTTTGACGTTTTTCTAATTCAGCATGTTCCGCGAGTAGCTTTTTCTTTAACTCCTCAAATCGCGTATTTTCTTGCTCTTTCGCACGCTCATAACTTTGAGCTTGCTGCTCAAGCATTTTCAATTCGTTTGTTCTGCGTTGCTCATCAAGCTGAGCTATTTTTTGCTCAACTTGTTGGTACTCTTTTTTTAACGATTCCAACGATTTTTGACGCTCAAGAACAAAACCAGCATTAGCGTTCGCTTCTTTTTCTAATAACGATTGCTCCTTGCTAGAAAGCTCATTTAATTTTGATAAAAGTTCTTTCTCTTTAGCAGCAAGAGATTTGTCTTTTTCTGTTATCGATTGGAGCTTATTCTTTACTTCTTCACTGTTTTTTTCAACTTGCGCCATATTAAAATCAATTTCAGCTAGGTTATATTCTTGCTCTTGCTTAGTTCTTTCATTTGTTTCAATTAACTCTTCAAGTTGAGCTGTCAAATCTGCTAAAGCCTGCTTCTCTTCTTCATTTAATTTACTTAGTAGCGTTTCATCTGATGAAACGCCTGCTTTTTTGAGAAGAGCGCCTAGATATCCATTTGATGGCGGAACTTGTGGTTTTTCCACTGGTTTTGGTGCTGAGTTTTTTTTATTAGGTTTCTTAGCCATTACTTAGTCCACTAAAATATTTTCTAAAATTTTGTCTACTACATTGATGTAATGCAACGCTTGTTCATTGGTAAATTTTGTACTGTTGCCGTGCGAGGCTTCATCGCGAACATGCGATAGTTCATACACCAGCTCGAAGAGCAAACCGTCACGAGTCATAAATTCAAATGGATGATGCGGATAATCTCTCATCGATATAAAAATAGTTGCTAATAAGGAACGCAGGCTTGAGTTATTTCCTTTCGCTGTTTGATAAATTTTTCCTGGTTGAACTCTAAGAATGCTATCAATTTGTGATTGACTAAACTTTCCTACTTCTTCCAATAACCATTCAAGCTCTCGTTTCTGCTTATAACTTGAAAGTTTTTTTTCCGGCAAGATATCTAACCGCATGAAAGGGTGATTGTTTAAAGTCGCTTTACATACAAATTCTAGGACAGAACCACATCCGTTTATTAACGACCTGTTTAAACTATAATCCGCATATTTCTCGCGATTCAGTCGTTCTTTTCCATTCATTAACTCAAACAATGGACCGACTAGACCTTCAACACGTTCAGCGTTTGGGTATTTAGTTAACACTTCGACTCTGGCTGTTTCCTTCATGAGTTCAATTGTCTCTGAGTAAGATAATTCCTCTTCCTCGGAGTTAAAACTTAAGCACGAGAATCGCTCTAGTTTGTCATTTACAGCTCTTGCTTGGTCAAACAGAACATTCATCCAGGGCGCTTTATGGAAAAGAGCAAATGGGTCAATAAAGTCGAATTTATAACCTGAAGAAATATCGGCCCATAACAACAAATACGACTGTTTAGCGTCTTTGTTTGACAGAATCATTTTCTCAGCCTTAATAGGCGCATGGTATCGCTCATCACTGATATTATTTGCTATCCATCGCGCTTCTTTATCTTTGCTTAAAAGATCATTTATCTCGTTATCACTCGGTCTATCTACCTCATGAATTATTTTACTAACACGATAACCTCTAATTCTCTTGTCAGTTGCTCGGTCTAATTTAAATATTAACTTGTCAGTATCTTTCTCAGGTTCAATTTCGCTAGTTTCGTAAGCAATTCTAGGAAACCATTGCCCCGTCAATGCACACTGAAACACTGAAGCAGTAGTCATTTCAGGTTCGGTCTCTGAGTCTAGAACTTTTCGTCCTTCTTCAGTAATTTTAAAGTTCTTATCTAACCATCCATTTGGCTGCATTGTGGTGGCTAAAATGTATAAAACCATTTCCTTTTCTAAGGAAAGCCACTCAGCTATTTGACTTGTGGATAACTCTCGATTACCGGTAACTCGAATTAACTCTAAGATTGTTCTTTCAAAAAGATTTAACTCTCTCCCTTTGTGAGAAGACAAATACACTTCCCAGCTGTATACAGGCCAGGCGAAAAGCTGCACATCACGACTTTTGGGGGAATCTGCAGTTTTGATGTATGTGTTAGAGAACAATGCCTTTCTCCTTTTTACAAAGCTCATTAAAGAACTTAGGGAAACCCATTAATATCTTTTCATTTTCAGATGTCCGACTCGATTCAGGCATAAGTTGGTCTAAATTACTTGATGCTAAGCTTGTGTCACCAACAACGATAAGCAAACGCTTCTGTCTCGACATAGCAACGTTAATACGGTTAGGTATACGCAAAAATCCTAGCTGTGCATTTACACTTTCTTTCGTAATTTCGTCTGGTTCATTCCAGCTTCGAACGGTTGACAGTAACACTACATCAAACTCTTTACCTTGGAATGCGTCGACTGAACCAACACGAAAACGTTCTTCCGGATTTCTACCTAAGTTTGGTTTCGTCATTCTAAACTCAGACACAACATTTGAACCTGTTGCCGAATACTCCATTACTTTTCTGTCTACCATTTTTTCAATAATATGGTCTCTTTGAGCTGCATAAAAAGTGATGATACCGACACTTAAATCAGGTCTTGCTGATAATATTTTATAAGCTTCATCGGCAATAATTTCAGCTTCACAGTCACGATACTTAGAACCATTTTTAGAAGACATTTTTCCTTTTGCTGGTTCAACATTTATCCATGCTGCAAGTTTGTCTTCATAGCCCGGTACGTCTAATGGGAAATGTGATTCATCTAAACCAGCCTTTACAGGAGGCAAGCCAAACCGCTCGTAAAACTCTTCACTCACAAATGAGCCTAATTCAGGGTGCATCCGAAACTGAGTATCTAGCATTACAACACGCTTATGCTCTGTAGCCCCCTCTTTTTCATATTTAGAAAGTGAGTGATACAAACGTTCAAACAAACTTTGTTGTAATAGTTCGTGATCGATAATTTCGAGTTCATTGTTATCTTGTAGTTCTTTTTCAACTTTTGGCTCTAACATATGTGGAAGCTGTCTGTGGTCCCCAACCAAAACTACACGCTTTCTAGCCATCGACATTGGTATCATAAGGTCCAACGGGTTAGCTCGCGCAGCCTCATCGACAATTACAGAGTCAAAATGTATATTCTTGCTATGCTCAACAGACTTAAGACCAACCATAGCTTCACCTGCAGCTTGCTGACATGTCGCTCCGAGTACAGCACTATACTCTTTGAGTGAATCCTGAACTTGCTTCTTTTCAAACATCAATGAATCAAGATATTTCTTGCGATAATATAACTGCCCAAGCCTTGGAGAATTCACCAAATTCGCCTCAAGCTGTTCTATGAGTTCACTTAAATTCTTTGATTGTTCTGGTTTCAACCAACGTTGGTTCGGAAGTACAAATTTATCTTGTAAAGCATCGAGCAGTCGATTTTGGGTCTCTTTTAAAAACTCAAAATCCACATCAACACCGACGTTAGCCATAACTTCGAGCTTCTCAAGGTCGTAATCAGCACCTTTTAGCTTCTTTAGTAGTGAAATCAATTTGATTAATCTCAAAGCTCCATCATCATCGTATGAAATTAGATCCGTTCTCAGTGCTCTGGTTGCAGTGACTAACTCCTGCTTTTGAGTTGTTGTAAGTGCATACGAGGAAGATAGTCTGAACTGCTCTATGAGCTGCTCCACGTTTTTTTCAATTTTGGCAGACACTTTAATACCGTAATTAAGCGCCAATTTTTTTAATTTAACCTGCAATTCGATTAAGTTTTGGTAATTGAATTGAGCATTTCTTGAGTTCTTTATTTGAAAAACTAACGACGATATCTCATCCACTAGTTTGAATTCATCGCTATTTCTAATTTCGCTTTCAACATTTGGTTTTAGTTCATGAACAACTTTACTAGTCCAAGCGTCGATGCTATTTGATTGTTGCTGATTAGTTTCATCTTGTTTGCCTCCCACTTTAATTGCAGGAAGCCCAAACACCCCTGACCTAGCTACCACGTTATCTACCGCATCATGTTGGTAGCTCGTGAGTAAAACTTGGTGTTTTAACGATAAGTTATATTTATTACCCTCTTCAGCAATCCTGTGTTGAATAGCAGAGATAACCTGGGTTTTACCTGTGCCTGGAGGCCCTATAATTAAAGCCACGTCTGGTGTGTTTAAAGCGACTTTCACCGCTCTTTCTTGCTTCGTAGTTAACGATTTGCCATCAAGCTTTTTCTTTAAGGCCGGCGTTATTGCCCTTAACTTTTTAACTTTCTGTTCAGGTGGGTTTACACCTTCTAAAATATATTTAAGCTGCGGCATAGGGTTTGTTGCATCTTTCAACAAATCAAAAGCGACTTTTTTACGCTCATATTGTTTTTTCATACCGTTCAAAGATATAAAAATAAAACCTTTGGATTTTGGCCTTTGGTTCAAGCTCGAAACTAAAAAGTCACCTTCAATTTTAGCCCTGTGTAAAAAAATAGGTCTTGGCCCACCCTTTTCAACATTCTCTGTAGATGTTAACCAACTTGGTAAATCTTGAGCTATCTGTAACTCTATATCCGAGATTGAGAATGTTTCACCAAGCACTTCTAATTCATTTTTGTATCGTTCAAAAAATGACTTTAGTGCCTTGTCACCAACTTTAAATTTGAATCTTATTTCAGTATCAGAAGCACCATAAACACCTTCGTACTCAAGGAAACCAACCGCTTTAGCTAATCTAGAATGCTGTTCCCAATGGAGGTCTGAGTATTTCTGCCAAAGTTTAAAATAACTAGCGTTATCTTGGAGGTGCTGTTCAAGTTGGTGTTTGTAGTTAGAAGTATTTAATTGCTCTTCTATTCCATGCAACTCTAATTCGTGATGTCCATAATATGCATATAGCTTATCCGTTCCACCGCCAAATTGATAAACCGAAGAAAGGTACCAATTTTTTCTAATCTTATCTACTAACACCTTGTAATCTTTACCAATCAGAAAAAATGAGTCCTTTGAATTCTCGCGGAACTCAATAAAGATCCCACCTTTATCATCTTTTGCGAAGACGAACTCGTCATAAAACCATGTACGTGCACTTTCAAGGTCCGAAATGCTTGGAACTTGTTTTTTAATAGCTTCAATAAAGATTGGCTCGATTTTAAACTCTATGTTTTCATCGTAGCTATCAATAAGATCGACGTAACGAATTGCGAGCGCACGCGAGTTCCTGTAACAAGAAACTGCACAAATTTTTCTCGCTTTGCTCCCCGAAACAGCCATGGCAAGTAACGTATTCTTAAACTTGACTTCAGCAAAAAAGTCTCTCGTTCCTTGCTTGACATAGTAAGAATCTATTTCAAAAAACAATTCTACTTCTTCACCAGTTTTCCAATCCAAATGTGCATCATTTTGGTCTTCGAAAATAAGTTCGATCACATCGCCGGTAAGGCATTTAGAGTCTAATAAGTTCATAATTTACTTCACGCTAATTGCCATCTGTAAGTCTTCAATAATTCGATAAATTCAGGTTTGTTTTCATCGGACTTGAGCCAAGTGGTGAACTCATAAGGATCTTTAGCACTACGACGCTCCGCTGCTATTCTTTGCTTATGGGTAATTTGATGGACTTGCGATGCATTTTTACGAGATATACTGCAAACCGCATGTGACTCGGGAATAAAATATATATCTCCATCACTCATGGTTACAGTTAAGTTTTCATCACTGTCAAACCATAGCTCTGTATTGTATGGCGCAGAATTAAATGTGAGAGACATTCCATTACTAACAACACGCACATTATCAGTCTCAATAAATCCTTCTGACGAATTAAACGTGTATTGCGAATCTTCTTCACTTAGGTAGATAACTTGTCTTAATACTGCATAATATTCTTTCCCAACAGCGGTCGAACAAAATGGACAAGTTTGGTCATCAGATTGAAGGTTGATAAAGTAATGACTACTGCAAGTTGGGCACTCCAACAGATGATCAAGTGCCTCTTGTAAGGCTGCACACCAAACATTTAATGAAGGCCTTTCATAAGGCTGCTTTTTACCTTTGGCAAAGCACTGGTCAAATAACGTGCGAAGCTTTTCATTGGCAACTAAAGCCAAATCAATGCCGCCGACACTTTCGTTGCTTTCATCTTCAGTATCGTATACCCAAGACAACTCTCCTTTAAAAGCCTGTTCTTCTATTACTTCTGGTTCACCATCTTCGACTTGAAGCCCTTTAAATGGGTGTTGGTGTGTAAGTAGTTCAAACGCCATTACAGCAAATGACCACTGATCGGTTAATGCGTTAACACCAATATCACCTTTTACAACTTCTGGTGCACCGTACCCAGGCGTATATATGTGAGTAAACCCTTCTCTTTCGTTAACACACAAGTTGTCACAATCAATAAACCACACTTCTGAATAACGACTATCTTCCGAAACAAAGATATTTGCTGGAGAAATATCACCGTAGGCGTAGCCTCTACTATGAAGCTTCGCCAGCGTTTTGGCGACTTTCAGTAGAATTTGAAAGCGTCTTCCCAAGCCACCAGTTTGTATGTACTGCTTAATACTATGGCTATCGATAAGATCACTAAAACTTTTCTCTAGTACGTCTTGAAGTGGAATCAAACCATCCATCAGTTCCATTACATAACCTAGACGAGGCTTTATGATTTGTATTTTAGGAAGAGCTAAGTTTAGTCCGGATAAGTCTTGCCTTAGGCTCCAATCTAATTGCTTTTGCCATCTCTTTATCGCCGACTGATTTTTGGTATTCAAGATTTTTACCAAAATTCCACTCAGCTGAGTTTGACAAACGATGCCTTGCCCGCCTTCACCAATTCTTTTAGTAAGTTCATATGCATTGTCATGTTTGTCGTAGACAGTACTTTTCTTTTTACTATTCATTAATTAGAACCACTGCAATTGTTTTGTCATCTGTATGATGTGGTGTGGGCCAATTATGCAATAGGCCTTTTAGGTTTTTCTTAATGGCTCTTGGACTTACCGATTGAGCACGTTTCACTAACTCGTCACAAAAGCCAAGGTGATCTTCTATATCTTCCGAAATTCCATCTGTCATCAGTATCAATCCACAGTTTGTCCGATTCAATCTACCGCTACCGACACGCCAATCAGAAAACTTTTTACTTAACCCTAGCCCCGTTGTTTCATTTGAAAACAAATCATCTTCTGAAACCGAATGATTAATAGTGCAGCTGCAAACAATACCATCACCAAGTTGGATAAATCGGTATTCACCTTTTGAGTTTCCCCAGGCAACCATTAAAGTGGTGACAGCATCATTTGGTTCTATATTTTGGGTTTTAAGTTCACCAAGCCATTTTGTATAAATGTCGGTAATCAGCTCTTTATCGGGTATGTCTTCACGCTTAACTAAACAGAACTCAACCGCTAAATGAGTTGCTAATTTAGAGCCTATATGAGACGAATCTCTAGACCCCATACCATCGGCAACCGCCACTGCCCATCGACCGTTAGATTTTCTAGATTTAACGGCATCTTGGTTTGGAATTTTGAGATCAGAATGCGCGGGGCCAATAACAGACGTTTTTGATATACTTATTTTCATTTATAACGGAATATCTAAATCATCATCAGATAATTCGCCGTTAACAAACTCTAGTTTCATTGGCTCATTTGGTTTTTGGCTTTTCGAATGGTTTGCAACACTCAAGGTAACGGCACGGAAAAAGCGAGCTATTTCAGCCGCGTTATGTGCAAAAAATAAAGGTGCTTCAACATCGTTTCCAAATGATTCAAGTAAAGCATTGTCTGCATCATTCCCAATTGATAAAGCAAACCTAGTCGCTTTTTGAGCTCTTTCACTATTTAGCAACGCATCAAATGCGTTTTTATAGTTATCCGTTGGATAGCCATCCGACGCTAAAATGATAACTGGTCGGTATGCTCTAGATGGAATAGTTTCTTTATCTTCGATCAAATCTTTAACTATTGTACAAGCAGATCCTAAAGGAGTGCTTCCTAGTGCAATAAAGTTTTCTACCTGCTCTATTTGGTGAGCTGGCGTTAACGGAAGGTGTGTTACTGCTTCACCACCGAAAGTTACAATGGACAGATGAATTTCTGCTCTTAGTCTGCTCTCACTCGCAAAACTCGATATCATGTCCTTGATTGATTGATTTAACGCTTCAATTTTTCCATCAATACTCATACTGCCACTGGTATCCGCCATAATAATGACTGGTAAAGGACGTGCTTTATTTGCGACAAATTTATTTAGTTCCATAATTTTCCTCAAAATTATTAGGTACTCTGTGACTATTGTGGTTAATGTTTACTCAATTGCGTGGCAAACCAAACTGCTTTAAAAGGCTGGTTTGTATAATTCTAAGCCGGCTCACCCCACATATACTCACTGAATTGGGTAAGTATGCTGTCTAATTCATCATTAAACACGTTCATAAGCTTACGTTTTCCGCCTTTGCGCTTGTAGTTACCGGTTTTAAACGTATCATCATCCAGCACGACTTTTTCTTTGATTGAGCTGGCTAAGCGTTCTAACCAACTGACTTGCTCATCATTCCAATCATTGGCTTTGAGAATACGAGCTAATGCGAGATCAACTCGTTGTTCAAACGGCATGAGCGCATCGCCAATTGAGGCGCGACGGATATGGCCAATCAGTTTGGCGGCAATATCTTGGTTTTTGGCAACGTTCCACGCATGGCGCAAGGTTGAATCATTGTAGTTTTGTGCATCAAACCATTCTTGAAGCTCAATCAACCCTTTGCGGGTTAAATCTCTTGGGCGGTTGATAATGATATCTAGCGCTTCTTGTTGATTGACGGACACATCCACCAGCTTATCAAACGCTTCTAGGAAATCATCAGCACTGTCATGGTCACCCCATACTTGGGTGACCCCAGTTACAACGTCCGGCAAGTCCGTGAAAATCGGCATGTCACGTAAGGCGTTGATCTCCGTTTTCAATTGCTCAAGGCGGCTAATGAGGTTAGTGGAGTTATTAAACACTTCTGCCGACCATTTTGGTCCTTTCTCTTTGAGTTTTTTAGCCAAGCCTAAGAAATCACACCCTGCTGTTTCGGTGCAGATTTCATCAAAACGTTTGATGTGCGCTTCAATGTCTTTGGATTTATCACGGTTAAACTGGGCATGACCAATAATGCGTTGCAGCTTGGCCACCAATTGTTCGTGGCTATGCTCAGCAAAGCTACGACCGTCCGCTTCGATGGTTTTGTAGGTTTCTGAATCGGTAATTTCATTGACCAGCGTTTGCAAATCAACACTTGGGCGCACCACTACTGGGCGCATGGTATCGACACTTTGCAGGGTTGAGTACAAATCCACGGCATCGAAAATCCGGAAGGATGTTTTGCCAACTTCAGGGCAAAGACGCGTCGCTCGCCCTTTCATTTGCTCGTACAAAATACGACTGCGTACTTTGCGCATAAACACTAGGTTACAGATACTCGGAATATCGATACCCGTGGTAAGCAAATCAACGGTGACCACGATGTTTGGTAAGCGCTCTTTCTTAAAGCGCGTGATCATCGATTGGACTTTGGTGGCATCTTTGTCTGAATCGCCAGTGATTTTGATGATCGCATCATGCTCTAGCTGCGGATATTTGGTTTTAAACGCGGTGCGTAACTCTTCCACCACCATGTCAGCGTGCGTGTTGTTAACACAAAAGACCAAGGTTTTTTGTGGGCTGGTTGGGTCAATCGCAAAGTCTTTATTGTTCGCCAGCTCTTCACAGATCACTTTGTTGAAATTGGAGGCTATAAGAGCGCGGTTAAAATCCGCCACTTCAAAGCCTTGTTCGTCAACTAAGGTATCGTTAATCAATTCACCTTGGTTAGACAAACGCTGTACTTCTGCACCTTGTGAAAGATAAATCCCCCCCTCGCTCAACTGAGTCACAATGCGGATTGGCGGTTCTTGGTCAGTAAGGTAGCCATCAATCACGGCTTTACGATAACTGTAGCGATACACTGGCTCTTTTTTCTCACCACCGAAAATATCAATGGTGTGCAGCGCTGGTGTCGCAGTTAAAGCAATCTTAACCGCGTCGAAGTGGTCGATAATACGGCGATAAGAGGAGATGAAATCCAGTTCGTTACGGAACTTCTCTTCCCCTTCGGTCTGCTCTTTATCAAGAATATAGCCGCGGTGTGCTTCATCAACGATGATGCAATCATAGCGACCGACTGGCATCACCTCATCACTCTGTAAGGTACGCTTCACCAGTGATTGTACCGTTGAGACGTGAATCTTGGTGCTGTCTTCAGGGAAACGGTCAGTTAACCCTTTAACGTTAAAGATGCTATTAAAGGTGTCGCCTTTGATATTGGTGTCTTCAAACGAATCTAACGCTTGCTTACCTAACGAGGTTCTATCGACTAAAAATAGGATGCGTTTAAAGCGTTGAGATTGGATCAAACGGTACATCAAAGCAATCGCCGTGCGGGTTTTGCCTGTTCCTGTAGCCATGGCGAGTAAGATATCTTGCTCGCCAGACACGATGGCTTTTTCAACAGCTTGAACCGCTTCTTCTTGATAGTAACGTAACCCAAGGTCACTCATATCTGCATTGTCACTAAACCAACGGTTATTGAGTTGGTTGTCGCTTTCTAGCTTGGCAATCAGTTCTTCTGGGCGATGCCATTCTGGTAGCGCTTTGGGCATATTGGATGCGTGGCGAACATCGCGACACCAAATACCACTTTTGGTTTTCACCGCCGCACGATAGTCACGCCCATTGGCTGAATAGCAAAACGGTATTTTATACGGCGTAGATGAGGAGGAATCCGCCCATTCAGGCACATAAGCGGGTAGTGACTCGGCAATTAAGTCTAATGACTGAGGATCATTAGCAGCATCTTGCAATTCACTACGCAGAAAATCATGATCAAAACTTTGGCTATAACGGTAGGCTTCACTCAGTTTAGCGGCGACATCGTTATTGGCTTTTTTGGCTTCAATTACGCCGATAGGTTTGAGACCAACAAACAGAACGTAGTCTGCATAGCCTGACTTTCCGGTTTCATCTTTTCCTGTTGGCCATTCCGCAATCGCCATATTACGACCGATTTGTGGGCGAGTACCTTTTGAGAACTTTAGGTTTTCGCTGTCTGCGTCCCACCCCGCTTTGCACAGTTGGCGATCAATTAAATAACGGGTTTCCCTCTCACTGAGATCAAGTGTTCGTGACGCGGCTTGATCAAGCATTTGCTTCTTATAGGCTTTGCGTTCAACTTCGGTTTTCTTCGCTAGCTCCGCGTCTTTTTCTTTTAGCTGCGCTTCAAGAGCATCAATGCGTTGCTGTGTTTGCTCTTGGGTTTCATCTTTGTTGCTCTCAAGGATGGAGATATAACCTGTTAACGCGATGAGCTTTGCATTTTGCGCCGCGACTTCTGCTTTAGTTTGCGTTTCCGTTTGATATGCAGAAGCAAGCTGCGCTTTTAACGAGAGGATTTCTTGTTCAAACTTGTCGCTATTTTCCGAGCTTGGCAATACAAAAACTGGCACGGCAAAATCATAATCTTTGGTAACCAGACGGTAATACCAGACCGCAATGCGAAATGCCAAGCGCAGGCACATAGCGGCATCTTCCAGATCGTTATGGTATTCATGCACTGCTTGGTTGCCAATTTGACGCAACTGATGGAAGACTTTGAGAATATTGTCATCGACAAACGGAACTTTGGCTAATTCACGTAGCAAGTCATGCTGATTATCTGGCGCTTCAATATCGAGTATTTTCGCAAGATGTTTAGCGGTTGATTCGCCGAAAACACGCACCTTGAACAAGGTCGTGTTTGGATCATCCGGGTAGTTCTTTTCTGCCGCTCGTGCGATAGAAAATAAGAAGTCGTTAACGCCTTTTAGAAATTCAAAATTGGACGTTGCCATTCGCTGCTCCGTTTGCATACAAATTCTGACCATTAAATTAACGTTACCAAACCATCACTATCCACCAGCGGAATGCTGTAGTGCTGATCGTTTCCTTCCGCTTTAGATTTTATTTCCAGTTTATCAGCGGTTTGGATTGGTAGAGCTTTTCTAAGCTTACTATTTATTGTTGAGCACACGGGTTGAAGAAAACTTCGCTCCATGCCCTTTAATGATGTGTAATCGCCAATTTTAAAGTCTTCTGGAGTTGTATTAAAGGTGTTGAATATACGCGGATCCAACGCTACTTCACAATACTGGTTTAGAAAGCTAATACTGTGTTCTGTAACTTCTTCAAAGTAGCGATCGACTAATAAACCTGCGTTACCCTTTTCTAACAACCAAACATAAAACGCCATCTCTTTAGCTGTGAGTTTAATATCCACCCCTAAGGTAGAAATGAGCTTAGCTTGCTTATCAATCGTCACATGCAATTGCTGCTCATTGCTGGCGTTTAACATGCCAACTGTTTGGCTAAAAGAAAGATTCGCCATTGAGCTTAGAATGCTAGGGTCAATTGAGTTTCGCATTCTTACAAAGGGGATTTCAGCCAATGTCACTTGTGCCAAGCTTGCATCTACTTCTCCGTGACCAAACTTGCCCGATATCCATTTGGGCTGCTTAGTTGGATACCAAAAATCACGCACAAACTCGTATTTATCATCAACAAACACGTGGCTTAGGGTATCTTGCGCTCGACCAAACAGTGACATTGCGTAGCCAAAGTAAAATGCCATGGTTTTACGCCCACCAGCCAATGAAGCATGAATACTGACACTTTCGTCTTGAGTCAATTCATACACTTTGCGAGTTATATAGTTTGCCATGGAGGTTTGATCTTCTATTGATTTGGCATCATCAATGTATTCACCGTGTTCATCTTCAATCAACCAGATATGGCTTTTATCAAATTTGAAGTCAGGCAGTTGGTATTCTTCTTTAAGCGCTTGTAGATGCCCATCACGTATCAAGCCATTCATCAGCGCATCGACGCAATTTTTAGTCGTGATTACGTAGATTTCTTGCGGAAAAGGTCGTCCACTCTCTTTAATTGCATAGAGCGTCTCGGTAAGCACTTGCGGACTAGCACCAGTGGTGGATAGGAGGATATTTTTCATAAAGATATCTAAAACAGAGTTTAGGAAAGTTTAAATGCAAGTCGCTTTAGACACTACGTTTCACATCACGTTTAATGCGCGATTAATTAAATAATGTATGCAACCTTGCGAGACTCAATATATTTAATAAGCAATACGAAAACGATCAGCGGTTTCCATTGCCTCTCGATGCCCTTTTGCGGCTGCTTTGCTCACCCAATCTTGACCATATAATCTTGTTTTAGCGTCACTTCTTGCATTTAACAGCATCGTTTTCCCTAATTGCCACATCGCCTCAGAATTACCTTGGTTAGCTGCTTTCTTGATGAACATGTCATAATCATCTGCATTTCCAAGCTGCTTCGCCATCAATGCTTTAGATAAGTACAGAGAACTCTTTTTCTCTAATCCCCTGAGTTCACCAAACTTACCCGTATCAACCTCACTTGACCAAAACTTCTCAACCCATGATTCAAGCTTCTGCCTGCGATGATTAAGCATAAGCTCATCAGGCGCAGTGATTAGACCAACCCCGTCTTTATACTGGTTAATATCAGGTGGTAAGCCCTTAAAATATGGAATATTCGAATTAGGGTTAATATTAAATTTTGTACGTAAAAGTTTTTCGCAGAAGTACTGCCAAGAAGATAAGTGGTCGTGCACTTCAAGCTGATTCATTGAGCGGATTTCGGCAATTGTTAGTGTCTTACTATCAAACAACCTCTGCGCGTACCAAGCGTCATTTTTGAAAAAGCGCGTTTCACTCAACGCTCCGCGCAAAAACTCAACCGCTATCGTTTTGCCTATTTCAAAGATGTACACCTCCGTCTCAAACTGATCATTTTCATCAATGTTATCAACGAAAGGAGGTACGCCATTATTCTGCTCTTCCACAAAGTGGAAGCTGGCTTTTGGCAGTAATACGCGAACTCGCTCAAAGCATGAGCTATAGTTCGACCAAAACATGGAACGGCTGCGAATCTGACGTGTTTGGTCTTCAGTAAACGCTAAACCTTCCGCTGCTTTTTCTGAATACAATGCAGAAGAAATTGCCTTTAAATCGAAATAGCTGGATAGCTGAAATTTCAGTTTTAATATTTGCTTTGCTGCCGTACCCAGCCTATTCCAATAGCTCTGATCTTGCATTGGTAAACATTGCAATTCAATAAGCTCATTGCATTGTTTACCATAATGAAATTTACCAAGCTGTATGATGAGAGACTCGCAGAAATCTATACGTTGCTGAGTTGTCTTTAATGCATAGAAATTTGATATTAACCACGCATCATCATGCGCTGATAAATCAGCAGACGGGATCATTTCAACAATAATTTTCTCTACGTGAGCTTGGTAAGTGCTGGCTTGTGGGAGACGCAAGGATTTTATGTAACTTGCTACACTCTTATTAGCGTTATAACAAATCTCCGCCATTACTTGATATTGTTTCGATTTTAACGCCAATAACCAGTCGAGTTTTAATACATCCAACTCGTTCCAATTAGGGACATTGCGTGCAATTTCAATCGAATCAACTAACACAGATACGACTGAGCTCGGTTTGTCGTCAAGCGCTAAACCCATTTTAAAAAGCGCAATATCTCCTAATATTGAATGGCTACCAATACCGGTCCAGACCGCTATGCAGGCCATTTGCTTCTCACGATCGTCTAAATCATCCCATTGCTGCTGATTTTCAATTGCATCAAGCCATTCAAAAATATGAATAGTGTTAGTTTTCCCTGCTTGTACGAGATCCATAATCTGCTTGAGAGTTTTAGGTGGGAAGCTGGGTAGTAATTCACTATCAACTCCCATGTCGTAAAATTCATCAAAAGACAGTCGCTCTACGCTATTGGTTGACGGCAGGTTCGGTAGAGCAAAGGCGAAGCCATTACTACTCAACTTTCTTCACCTCTGAAAAATTACCTAAGAACTCGTCGTCTTTAAATTGGAAACGAAACTTCACTTTACGATCAGCAGCATTCACTTGTTTTTGATTGGCTTCAATTGGACCGCGTCCCGAAATAACTACCTTTTCAAAAAAGTGTGGCTTCTGCTTAAATTTCATTGAGTTAATATAAGCAATGACACTATTTGCACGTAATACACTCAATTCCATATTTCGATTAAACGATCCTTCAGAACTCGAATGACCTTCAATCACGATGCGGCTAACTTCCTCTGCTGTTGCATCCGACTGGAAAACGGCATTGGCATAAATAGGAATAAACGTTTCCAAAAACTGTTGACCACTCTGTTTTAGCTTTTCATCATTCAAATCAAATAATATCGAATCGGTTATCGAGATATCACCTGTATCAGAATCTGCCTGAACCTCAATACCCTCGGTGCTTAACGCATCATTAATTCCCTTGATAATAAGTACCCGCGTGTTTTGGCTCTGTTCCGTGACCTCTGAGATTTGAACCAATGCGCTAATCAGTAGCAGTGCAAAGATCATCAAGAGCACAGACATTAAATCGCCTATGGAAAGCCAAACTCCTGACTCTTCTGCATCGGCACTACTTGGCACCTTGCTTAAGCGTCGCATTATGCCTCTTCCTTATCTGCTTCAAATTCACGACGCTGAACTTGCGAGTTGATTAGGTAACCCGCTGCTTGCGATAACTTGTTGTGAATAGAACTCGCTGACTGGTCAAAGTCTTTAAAGAAGGTTTCGAAACTTGAATTTGCTCGACTAAAGTAATCATCCATCGCTTTCGGGAGATTTTCAGTTACATCCACAAAGGTAGAAGATGCTGTTGCGTATTCTTTCTTCAGGTTGGCAATTTGTTTGCCTAATTCTTCCGACGCTGCAACATGCTCTTTTTGGAATAATGAGATTTCTCGGCTCATGCTTTGCGCTGCATTTTGTAATTCAGCCATCTTAGAAGCTTCGTTAAGACCAATTGCTTTTGCTACACGTTCAACTGTCTGAGCTGATGCTTCAAGTTTTTGGTACTGAGCGGTTAACTCTTGCAATAAATTGTGGCGTGCTTGGTATTCACTTTCAAAGACTTTGCGGAAGTTCTCTACAACATCATTTAAGCCATCACGCTGCTTGCTGAGACTGCCTTCTAGTAAATTATTCTGCTGCTCAAAGTAAGACGTCAAGTTTTGTTGGTATTGTTCGCGGAACGTTTCCAACTCTGATTGAACGGTTGTCGACATTGATTTTACTTTCTCATCAATATCACCCAGACCCGCCTGAAGCTCTTCTTTTGCCGATGTCATCAATTTGGAAGCTTGTTCACCCACATTTTCAAGTACTGTTGTTTGCTGTTTAAATGCATCACTAGAGCCTTCAATCAGCGTATTAATACGACTTTCCACTCCATCAAACAGTACCTTTTCTTTGGATTGACGTTCATCTAGAGCACTGTCCATTGACGTTTTAATACCTTCAAAGGCAGAAGATGCTCTTACTGCACTTTGTTCAAAAGCATCACGCTGCTCAGCCAATCCTGTGGATGCACCATCAAGCAAGCTTTGTACTTCGGTAGCAATCGTACTCATAGCGCCTTGTGTATCATCCTTAAAGCTACTTAGAATGGTTTTTAGTGATTCTGCAAATTCTTGTAGTTTCACCATTGTCTCTTTTTGGAATTCATCAATGCTGGCAACCGTTTCAGAGGTGCTTGTAACAACTCTTTCAATGTTGCGATTTAGCTGTGTAGAAAGATCATTGCTGTTAGCTACCGCTTCGCTGGTTTTTTGTAACTCAATGCTGACAGGCTCTATTAGGTGTACTTTCATTTCGCCGATCATCAATTCCACCAGCTCTTTTTGCGATTGCTCTTTGATATCTTTCAATGTGGATAGCTCTGTTTTAATCTCCGTCAGAACAGGTGTCATATGTGCTGAAATTGAATCCGTAATCGCTGTAGACACTCGGTCTGCGATAATATCACCGTTAAATGATTGACCAAGTTGATTCAATGATTGTGAAGTATCACCAAAACGAACGCTCATTTCTTCAATCGCTTTCACAGAGCGAAGTTGGGCTTCAATGACCTCTTCTTGCCCTTCGTTTGACATATTTTTTAGATAGTAAATTGGACTCGCTTCAAAATATTGCTTTGAGATAACCTTAATAAAGCTCTCTTGAGCTTGAGCCAATTTGCTTGATGATAACTTCATCAATGCCATAAACATTGCTGACGTACTCAAACCTGCCAGCGAGGTATAAAACGCAGTTTTCATGCCTTCAAGTAATTCAGCAGCAGATGCAAGCAGCGCTTTCGAATCACCGGCCATACTAAATTGGCTCAAACCAATAGTAATACCGACGAATGTACCCGTAATACCAATGCTAGTAAGTAGTGCTGGTACCAATTTGTATCTTGCACTGTCGTACGATGGCAACATTTGTGAAATAGGCGACTTACTTAGCCATAAGTGCCCTTTTGTATCAATTTTTAAACCATCTTCGGTCGGTGTGTATACCAAATGTTCTGTTACCCAATGCATTTGTTGGGAATTCAGTGACGCATCGCTTATAAAATCACCATCAGTTTTTATTACTGAAATAGTATCTAATCGTTTCTTTGCGTCTTGAGTAGTATTCCACTCACGATAAGAGAAAAAGAAAAATAGCCCAAGGGTAATCATGATGATTAGGTCTGCTACCCAATCTCCTGATATAAAAGCGATTTTATCCAACATACCTAACCTATGAATTTAAAAATTGACTGAGTTCTTTTGGTGAAAATATTTGTTTTGCGATGCGAGCAGGCAAATGCTCCGCATCTTCGCGAACAACACCATTCACTATTAATTTTTGTTTAAGCCTAACGCTGTACAGGGATTCATCATGATCTGCAGAATCGCTTGCGATACGCAGATACACATCTTTTGGGAACTCTCTTAACAATGTCGCCTGCAAGGAGGATTTAGTATCTCTAAGTGAATTTGTGGCAACAAAATCTAACCCAAACTCATCTTTCGATAGTTTCCACGCATGGTTTACGGTAATTATTCTTTCTACAATTTCTTCAAGTTTTATTTGCATTATTAATGCCTCAAGTTAAGCGCTTGAGATTTATAGTCATTTAAAAAGTCACTAACACTCACAACTTGCCAACCATTTTTAGATGCATCTTCAATATCATTGGCTGAAATTGCGATGCCGAATTTGTGTTTTGGCCACGCGAGTTCAAGACGTGCGGCTAAATCGCCGAAACTGTCTTCAACAAAATAGTTAATCTCTGGGAGTTTGAGATAAGCCTGTCGACAAGCATGTAGTACACCATGCACACCTGGGTCTGAGTAATCAAACAACTCTTGCCACTCTCCGAGGTCATCAAGTAAACCTTGCTGCTTACGCATATCATTTATTGTCTGACGCTCTCTGTGGCTGAGAGCCATATGCTCATGCATTGGTTGTTTGCTGTGACAGTCGATACACAGTGCTCGAAGGTTTGACGGTCTGTTATCTGATTTAACACCACTAATATGATGAACATGCAGAAGCGCACGGTTGGAGCGCATGTTCACTTTACATTCTTCACACTCAAAGTTTTTTTCTACTCGATAGTGGGAGGATATTTTCGACCAATCATCACTGTACCCACTCTCTGCTGTTTCAGCCCTTCGAGACGGCATGCGCGGGAAGAAGGAACTGTAGGTAGCAAAGAACTCCGCCATGTTAAAATTATGCACTATAGTCATGATATTTGTCGTCGTATTGCAACCTTTATAATTGAGCTTACGTAAACAGTTTTGACATACCTTTAGTTTAGCTTTAGTTTCTCCATGACCCGTATCAACAACGAACTCCCCTGATGTATTGTTGGTCACTACGTAGCGCTCAAAGCGACCATTTGCTCGCATACTTTGTAGTGTTGAGCAATCAGACACGTGAAATCTAGCGTTAGTCCCATTAGCTTTGATATACAAAGTGACATGGCGACCTTTGTAACTAAGTAGACCAGATTCAATCTCTACATCTTTAAGCTCAACATCTTTTCCTTGTTCTAATTCAGCTGAAATTTTATCGATGTGAGTCTGTTGAAGCTCCAGAGTGAACTTTCCTTTTTTCTCTGGTTCCATAATTTCAATAGCTTGCATTAAAGAGCGAAGATTAAGCGTCAGCTTCATTCCGCCCCCAAAATCTTCAAGATTTGCTCCTCAGCATTGGTGATCACTCGAAAGGAAACTCGACGAGAGCGCTTTTCGTCTTCAACACCATCTTTAACTACTGCTTTAGATGAAGAATACCCTACTGCCGCTACGTTATTTTTTACCCAGCCATAATGTTGTGCTCGCACATCATCAAGCTTCATTACGTACCCAAGTACTGCACGCGTCCGTGACTGTGATAACCGCATATTGTTGAAGTAAGCCTCGTAATCGCTAGAACCGTGGTTCCAACGACTAGATGTATGCCCTTCAATTTTGATCTCTTGAATAATCGGCTTGTACTGCTCTAACACATCAAGATAACGAGGAAAGAAATCGTTCAAGATAATTTGGAACTGCTGAGTTAAGTTAGCTTTACCATTACCGAACAATACTTCAGGAGCAGTAAAGTTAACACTCAATGTATCTCGATCAATTTCAGCACCCCAAGTATCAAGATCTTTAGCAAACTCTTCCAGCAGCGCAATATAGATGGCCTGCTGGGTTTTCTGATAAGTTTCTGCGACTTCTTTTATTTTGTCACGCTCAACCATTGCATCTCGCATAAGTGCAACAGAAATAAACAAAAACACCATCATCAGACCTGCCATCAGATCTGATACTGACATCCAGTGCTCACCACCATCACTCGTAGATTTGGTTTTTCCGAATAGCTTTTCCATGATTACACTGCAATTTTACTGTTTACAACATTCGACATTTCACGCGTTAGCATTTGGTAATCACGCGTAAACTGCTGCGTGATCGTCGCAAGTGCTTCACCCATCTCATTCATGGTTCGATTGATTTCTTGCTGCATTTGAAGATCAAGCACTTCCACTTGTTTCTCCACTGCACTTCCTGTTCTACCTATCGACTGCGTGATCTGGTCTTCTAAGCTATCAAATGTTCTGCGAACTGCTTGAGCCTGTACTTGGAAGACTTCTTCCAGTGTGGTTTCTAAGCGATCGTGAAGTTTCGTGATAGCAGATGTCGTTTCTGACTGAATATCTTTGGTGCTACTTAGTAACTCTTGGTTTGCTTCTTTGAGGACTTTACCTGTTTCACGCGCATCATCTTTGATATCGGCAACTAATACGCGAAGTTGACCATTTAGCTCAGTGATTGAATCTTCAAGATGTTGACGAATCTGCTCAGTAGTATCTGTTAGGTGACTAGTTACATTACTTAAACCACCTGTTGCGGTCCCCACTTGTTCTTGAATATCTGACGATGCCTCAGCTAGCTTGCCACCTAATGTATGTGAACTTTCGATTAACTGCTTGGAAACATTTGCAGCTCCGCTTTCAAGGTTTGTGCGCATAAGCTCGACACTCTGCGTCGCTGTAGAACTAAAGTTATTAATAATTTTTTGCGATTCTACTAGCATTGACTCGTAATGCGTTGAAGCTGCTTTTACTGAATCACCAATGACAGACATTGTGGTATCCATTTGCTCACGAATCTGTGGCATTGCCTCAACAGCTTTGTCTCTTAGATCTTTAAACGCCTCAAGTCTGTGTTCTAACTCGGTAACTTGACCATGACCTAACTCCATTACTTGATGCAGTTTTTCCATTGTTATAGGGATAGATTCAGCTCTCTCATTGATATTCGCTACCGACTTTTCCGTTGAAGAAATTGCATCCACGCCAAGCTGATACTTAGTCGCCATATCTTCTAGCTGAACTCGGTAGTTTTCTTGCCAATCGACTAGCTTTTTCACTGACTCATCTAATCGTTTGAAGTTTTCACCAAACTGTTCTGTTAGCTTGTCGTTAAACTCAACTATCACCTCTTTAAGGGCGTTAATTACCTGCTCTGTTGCGGATTTAGAAAGAAGTTCGCCAAACTCATCCATTTTTTGCCATAGTTTGGTTTGGAATTGCTCGCTAGTTTCTACAGCTTGCTCCATATGACGAGCTAGTGACTTTTGTCCGTCATTGATATCCGTACGGAGGTTCTTGATCTGTGAGGTTAAGGAAGAGTCCTCATCACCTTTTATAGCCGATAGCAGTTCATTGGATGCATTTAACTGAGCCGACATAACTGAGTAGATTTCTTCTGGGCCGATGTTCTTTATCGCTGCTTCATCTTTCTGTGGAATCGCCCCAAGAATTGCCTTATAAACAATCGAAGCCGCCATACCAACCAAACTAGTCAAAAATGCAGTTTTTAACCCTGCCAGTAACGATTCAATACTTCCATCAATGTTGCTCGGGTTGAACTCCATTAGGCCAACAACGATGCCAGCGAAAGTACCAAGGATACCTAGAGAAGTAAGGATATTGGTAGTACTCGCAGTAAACCTAGGAGATCGACCTAAGAATGCCAGTATGCTGGAAACGATAAGCAATAGTATGATTGAATATATAAAAGCATCAGAAATCGCATCCGCAGAATAAGATGCAATAAAAGTAGCGATTGAACCTGTCATTTTTTAGTAACTTAGTTGAATATAAAGTCGTCAATTTTAGACCAAAAATTAGACGTACACCATACTTTAATGAGAAAATTATTTATACAACAAGTATGTAATATGAACTACATCATATTCCCTAAACGTTCCTACAAATACCCAAAAAACATAACCAAATGTAACGCACCTAAGGTTGCCACGAACACTTCTGCTTCGCGCACTTCGCCTGTGTCAGGATTAACTACCTGAAGCCGAGGCCCACAGTAATTGATAAACAGCTTATCACCTGCCACATGGAGCTGACGCATACTGCGCTTTTGGGTTTTGAACCAACGAGTGAAGTGCTCGCAGAACTGAGTGTACGCGTAAGCTTGCTCTTGATATTGCACATGATATTCCTGCCAGAGCAACATCTTCGTCATACCTTTACGTCTGAGTTCGACAGCGTATTGAGTGAAGTCTGGCATGACTTTATCGCGACTGGCTTTCTTGCCGTGATACAGAGCTTGAGTGATATCAGCATCGCTGCAATTTTCAGGCAGAGGCCAACCAAGTTGGCTTTGTTTAAAGCGAGTAAGGAGTTCCGAGATGGTGGACAGGCCGAGTTTAAGGCAAGAAGCGTTGCTGCGATTTGAGAGACCGCAGTCGTACTTAAGGCGCAATACCTCTTTGATTTTGTTCATTGGAGTTCTCTTTTTTGCCATGGTCGCTTCCTTACGTTCTTGTTTAAGAAGTAAAGAATAGCGAGCTATTGATTTAAAAGAGAAAAGGGAGGGTTTCGGACATTCCGATCGCGGTTTTCGCTATTCCGATCGCCGATTTCGGAGTTAGGCTAAAAGTGATCGGATAATCCCGAAATGACTGATCGGAATGCTCCGAAATATGCACGTGACGACGGAACAGCAAGAATTTGAATTGTTTTTAGTAGAAAAGTACCCACGACACAACTATTTGGATCCGATATCGCCCTATGGGTTGGTTGTTACGATGATTTAGTCATTGACTTAGGGATACTAGCGTAAAACGTAGTAAACGCCCCATGATCCCACGGGGCGTTTTAGTGTGAGAGGTTCCAAGGAAGTAGTGAGTTGATATCAGGCTCTGACTTTGCCAGTTCTTTCATACATTTGACCATGTAATCGTAGAGTATCAGTCCGTTAGCTTTCGCTGTTTCAATGCTTGGATTCATATACTAAGATGATGCTATACAGCAAAGCACTCACATCAGCACCAAGCGGATTCGTCGAGAGTCGAGTAACCCCCCAAGCTTCTCACGGAACCGTACGTGATAGCCTCCCTTCATACGGCTCTTGATCACACATTCGATGCACTAAGTAATTCCCAGTGTGCAAAAGAATTTCGGTCTTACCTTCTGAAAGTGATGAAGCCTTCGCTCAGCTTCACGAGTCGGTATCCGATATTTATTGCTCGCCCATTTAATGAATCGTGACTGAAATACGCTCCGTAACCGGTAACTAAAAGTACGATACCAGAACTTTTAGTAGTAATTAATCCAGCCACTGAGGGGCGCATTATACCGTTCTGCCAACTCCTTGATTGAGTCGTCTTAGTGATTTTCTTCATCGCTTTCTTTGAAGCTCCTGGTGCACATTTTCAAACCAGTTCACCCTTGAAATTTTTCAACGTTCGCACCCTGAAGTCATACCCCTGAAACGTGAATACTTTCTTCACATTCCAACGTGGGAAGGTATCTATGTAGACAATATTTGTCTTGCTTTCATATACGAGCAGTAACACACCAGATCATCCTCATAACGCTCAAACTGAATATGGCGCCTAATCTAAGTCATCTCATCAACGGACTTTTGTGGAAGAGCAATAAAGTCTCTATTCTTGGGGTGATCCTAGTCACCCCTTTATTCCTCTCCCACAACTTTGGCGTGATGTGAGCGAGGATATGTTTGAGAATCGACGTGAAATTGCTCATCGTTTACCCTCCCAGCTAAACCAAATTCACTCTTCGTTGAAGTAGTCTCTGTGGTCGTCTTTAGTAATCCCTGTGTCTTCTCTGTAATAAGGTCGACGGATTCCGCCATTACAGCTAGGCGGACAAGTAACCTCTGAATTGGCGCAATCCGCCAGACGGGTTTGGCTCATCAATCCAGTAGTAAATCCGGTACGACACCCCAGTTTTTTCTCCATCAGAATACCCATTCTTCTCACCTTGGAACGAGCCGTATCTATCTCTCGGCGGCTCATTCCCATTTTTTCGCCCCACTCTTCAATCGATTTAATCAAACCACCGATCAGCATCTTTGATGCGTTTTGACCAGTACAACGCCTGACTGAACAGTAAAGCACCGGTAATACCGATGCCCAACTGAACAAACGTACGATGAAAAGCTATGGGACGGTCTAAGTAGTCCAACATACATTCACCTACCAAAACATGCTCTGTGTATCACGTCTAGCATTCTGCCCGTTTACAAAATCGTCAAAGCGATACTGTATCAAATCCATAATTAAATCTGGTGAAACTCGCCCCACCGTAGAGTGATAATGCAACAGAACATTCATCACCCCTGAAACGAAAGCCTCAATCATGCCTTCTTCATCCAAAACGGCACTAGAGACAGGTTCAAGTCGTACACGGATCTGCATTTTTACTTCCGGTTTAAACGCCAAAATATCTGGTTTGCTATAGCGAAAGAAATGACGCTGATTTAATACATCTAGACACAAACTGGCGCAATGAACGGTCATGGTGTTGTATTTCATTGATTTCTCTCCTTCAACTGCGTCAGTAAGCGTTCAAATGCTGAACCATCCTGACGAGTCAGGTTAGGAACGTAACGACTGTAGATTTCGAACAACATTTTTGTGTTGGAATGCCCCATCTGACGAGCTATCCATTCTGGCGCTTCCCCTGCGGCTAACCAGAGTGTCGCGGCAGTATGTCGAGTTTCGTAGGGACGACGATAAGGTAAACCCATTTTCTTTAAAGTTGGCTTCCAGACCCGATCTCGAATGTTACCTTTATCTAATGGATTACCTTCGGCGTTACAAAAAACGAACTCTCCTGCCCCAGTGACTTCTTTCTGACTTTTGAGCGCTTCTAACACCATACTCGACATATGAATATCACGAGCGGAGCCCAGAGTTTTGGTGGTATCCATCTTCCCCTGGACATAGGTTTCACGAACACTAATAACCCCAAGACGAAAATCCACATATCGCCATTTCAGACCATCGATTTCAGAAGTGCGCATGCCGGTAAAAAAGCGCACCAGAAAGTAATTGCGATAGTCAACTTTCACCGCATTTAAGAAATCCATCACTTCTTCCAAAGTAAACGGATTCACGTCGCGCTTTTCTACTCGCAATGGTTTGATGTTTTCAAACTGGGAACGAAACCCATAACGATCTGCAGCTTCACGTAGAATCATCCTAAGAGGTGTCATTACATGATTGACAAAGTCAGTAGACAGCTTGGTTCCATCCGGTTTAGTCTGCATTAACTTTGCGCGGTACTTGAGGATGTCTGGCCGCTGAATTTGATCGACATCCACATCACCAAACTCTGGCACTAGATAACCAAACAGATACACTTTCATGCTATTTACATAACTCGTTTTCCAACGGACCTCATTTTCTCCGAACCATTCATGGGCAAAATCTTCGAAGGGAATGCTGGTAATTCCCTGCAGCCCCTGCGAAGCCGTTTTATAAGCACCGAGCAACTCTTCCTTCTTCCGCCGAGCTTGGATATCTTGTTTAACAAACTTTGATGCATTTTTTGACTCTGGAAAGTATTCACTGTAAACAAAACAGCCTAAACGGATATCTGCATCGATCTGGTTTAGAAGTTTAGTTAATTTTCGGCGATTGTTAGGGTTATCAGCCAAAAGTGTCTGCTCACGACAGCGAATATTATGATGACGGAAATCCATAAATAGCTTATCACCACGAGCCCTAATACTAGCCATAACATACCCTCCCCGCTGCCATTGGAATATAAACGGCATTTCGTGTCGCACTTTGATATAATTCCGCCTCAACCTCTTCCCATATGTAAAGAATTTTTCTACCATTGAAAGGTCGAATGTAATGTTTACCTTCGATGAATACTGAGTCTCGCAGCCTTGAATTGATGTAGTTGCCGCTAAATTTAATCCGAGCTGCGAGTTCTTTTACTGTGAGTAGTGTTTGGTCCATATTGACCTCCATTATTGTGTTTTATCAGGACACACAGTCAATATAGATGAATCAAGGTGTCCCATCAAGACACTAAAATAAATCATTTTGGAATATCACATTGATTCGTTATAACCTAAAACAATTAATAGAAAAAAAATCTCTGCAAGAAGGGCGAAAAGTTTCTGGAGCTGAGATAGCCAATGAGATCGGCATTCAAAGATCTGCGATGGCCAAAATGATTCGTGATGAAGGGTATACAACGACAACTAAAACTCTTGATTCTCTATGTCGGTATTTTGGTTGCCGTATCGAAGAATTAGTGACTTACGAAGATTAAATGCTGATTGATATTCGTGGCATCTTCTTTAGGGGTGGCCAGGGGACTATAGCTCAAAAATAATTTTTGGTAAAAATACAAGCAAAGTGGAATCACGCCGTAAATTCAACCTGTGCACATATCTCCTCAAAACGCCATCCTATATACTATGTCAGCTTAGGTACTTAAGCTAAAAATTGTTCGGTCAAACAAAATCCAGATCTTACTAAATCAAACTACATTTCCAGCGAGGAAAAACGGCGAGGGCACCGAATAGGCACAATGGTGCCCACAGGTGTCCATGGCGACAATAGTCAATAAAATTTACGTGAATAAAACAGAATAAATATTTGAGTAAAAGAAGAGAAATAACAGAGAATGTACAAGTATACTTTACAAGCTTCAGAAACAATAAAACCCGCTAATATGCGGGTTTTATTGAGAAATTTGGTGGGTCCGGGCGAACTCGAATCGCCGACCCCCGCCATGTCAAGGCGATACTCTAACCAACTGAGCTACGGACCCAAATTACATATTTATTCAAAATATATGGTGGGTCTAGGCGAACTCGAATCGCCGACCCCTACCATGTCAAGGTAGTACTCTAACCAACTGAGCTATAGACCCAAATTTTTTGTTCTTATGCATTAATGATGCAATCAAAATGGTGCGTCCGAGTGGACTCGAACCACCGACCCCCGCCATGTCAAGGCGATACTCTAACCAGCTGAGCTACGGACGCATATCTTGTGAACGAGGTGGATATTAACGGCTGTTTTTCTATGGTGCAAGTCTATTTTCTTTGTTTTTGAGCCAGTTGGCGTATCTATCGCCAGCTTGGTTATTTTTTATTCTTTTTGGTGATTTTTCAGTAAAAACTCCAGTCAAACAAAAGCGTGGCACAGATCACGATGTCTAAGTTTATAGGTTATGTGAAACCAAGTATTGATTCGATCTAATTATCTCGTACTATAGCTGTCATTATTATAACTATGCAATATGGTGAAAACGCGCATGGATGCTAGGCTTTTCAATCAGACTCATCACTTACGGGCCTCCGTTCTCTGTGGTTTAAGTTTACTGCTCACGATTGTCGCGCTGTTCTTCACTATTTTTAATATTTTTTATACTCATAGTTATGAGTTAGCGACATTGGAGTTCATATTCATGTGCTACTCCACCTATGTCTATAGTAAGGCAAAACAAAGTTCTCACTCGCTTGCACATATCTACTTGTATGTTTACTTTCTTATTCTCATTATTGGTGTCGGCACCTTTGTACAGCCAATTGCTAACGGGCTGTTTTTTTGGACAAGCTTCTTCCCTGTTCTACTTTATCTGTTGATGGGAGTTAGGCATGGAAGAATTGCGGCAGGTGTTACTCTCACGGTACAGCTGTTCAACGTTTATTATCAATCGTCGTCAAGCGGTGTATACAACACCATACCAATGATGATTAATCTTGCTTTTTGCTACTGTGCGATATGGACTGTCGCGCACATTTTTGAATCCAACAGAAAAGATACCGAAAACTCATTAAGGTACTTGGCATCAAGAGACACGTTAACGGGTGCACATAATCGATTAGCGCTTATTCATGCTTATGCTCACTTTGAACAATATAAAAGTGACACATCACTGTGTCTGTTAGTGATAGATCTTGATTACTTCAAACAAGTGAATGATACCTATGGTCATGACGCTGGTGATAAAGTACTTATCGAATCTGTGTATTTAATGTCCAAGTTCGTTGGAGATGACAACCTATATCGTATTGGTGGCGAAGAGTTTTGTGTCACCTTGTTTGACCACGATATCGAGCAAGCTGAGCGCATTGGAGAAAAGCTCCGTCAATGCATCAGTCAACACCTCTATTCATATGGTGACAAACGTATCGAACTCACTTTAAGTGTCGGTATTTGTAAATATAGAGATGGTGATAAGCTGGAGGCTTTGCTGAAATTAGCAGACGTTGAGCTTCATCGAGCAAAGAAAAATGGCCGAAATCAAGTTAGAATATGTCAGACGGATGAACATCTCCAAGGATCCTCAGAGCTTACCCGTCAAAACTCTTGATTGTCATCATCAAACTCATACACCACATTATAATTTTCAGTGTAAGTACAATGAGGCTGTCGACTGCAAGTAAAGAAGCGACGGCCTTTAAAGTCACCCTGACTGGCAATTTTAATGATCATTGGGCTGCCACACTTCTTACAAAATCGCACTTCTTTGTCGGTTTCGATCAAATCGATATGGGCTGCTAATAACCTTCGTAGCTTACTGACTTGGTAGCTATATTTAATATTGGCGCCAATTAAAGGAATACTCGCTGACTTGCACACATGTATAAGCAACTTTTCTCTTTCAACTTTGCCTTTATATAGCTCTTTGCCATTATCAAGTTCAATGATCACTCTAGGCTCAAATGTTCTCGGGTCACAGACAACGAAATCGAAGTAGCTTTTGGCAATACGGCTATTGGCAATGAACCACTGTTTTTTGTTAAGTTTTGCACTAGGTGAGACCACATTCGACATACAGACTTTGGCCAATACAACAGCGTGATCACCTACGGCTGATTTTAATGCGTTGTAAAACGTGCTTTCAGAAGCATTCAATAACGCGCTTTTTCTCTTGTAGCTGTAGTCTTTTGTATCATCATGTTTAATCACATATTTTTGAATGAATATGAAAAAGATGACGAGCAGTGCCACAATGATAAAAATATTGGTCATACGATAAAAGCTATCCTGAAGTGATTTTCTAACTCATTAATTAATAAACGAAGTTCTAATGATTGGCTAGTTTATTACTGTGGATTTGTCGCAGAGGGTGACTTAATCCACAGGGTAAGCGCTATCAAGGCGAGAGTACGCGCAACTGATGTCTTATTCAAATAGAAAAAGCTCGCCGAAGCGAGCTTTTAATTATACATTTTCGACTTGAAGCCACAGCGATGTTGGTTACGTTCTTTTACCCCAATCACATAGCATGTCTATGCTCATGGTGATTCATTCACTTACCGCCTACCTGCAACTCCAAGTAGTTTGGCTATAGCATAAAGATCAATCGATCAATAACAGACGCCCAGTTAATGCAGGAACGCTTATTGTCGTTGTGCCAAATTGCGTACCAATTACCTCTTCACTCATTAAATCAATCAATTGAGTTGTCGATTTGATCAACCCCATATCAAGGTTTAAGGTTCGCTCTTCCGTACTGGTATTGAGTACATAAAGGATCTGCTCATCTCCATGCACTTTAAGATCAGCATATAGAGTGTCATCAATCCACACATTGCGTCGTTCACCTTTGGCTAAAGAAGGATACTGACTGCGTAATAACATCAATTTACTGACACTGCTCTTCAGTGCTTGTTGCTGTGGTGAAAATAAAACCGCATCAACTTTACCGCTAGAGCGAGCGACGTGGTCATCACACAAACCTAAAATTGCACAATCTTGAGTTACTTTTGCCGCGAAGTTTTCTACTTCATCACCTATTTCTTCTCCATAATAGAGCGTGATAGGGCCAGAATAAGCAGCAAGGAAACTGAATGCGGCTTGGTGACGAGCGTAATAGTCTCCCAGATTACCTCGTTGAATAAGGTCACCAAAGCGCACCAAGTCATGGTTACCCAGCATTAAATTTGGCATCGCATGGTAAGGGGATTTCGTTCGGCTATTCCAGCTTGCCTCTAGGCTTCTAGCGCTACCGCTTGCTCCAGATTCTTCCACTGCTAATGCTTGTACTAAGCCATAGCGTAATGGGAAGTTAAATGCAGAAGAGAGCGCTGGATTGGCATCACTACCATAAGCCGTTTGGGTAATATCATCCGCACCTTGCCACACTTCACCAACCATATAGCCGAGCGTACCCCATGATTTACCTGCATTGAAGTTATCTCGCGAGGCTTGTTCGACTGCCGCACGCAGGGTTCGCCACGTATCAAGCGGAACTTGATAAGCTTGATCTAAACGCCAACCATCAACACCAAATTCACGAATCCAATAGGTGGCAACTTCACTAAAGAAAGCTTCACTCGCTTGGTTTGGATAAGTCACTAACTGCCCCGGATAACCGCTTTCGCCGCTGTGAAGTTGCGGTAATTTCCCGCTTGGTGACGCTTTAACACCGACAGCGCTAGTGTGACCAAATACACCATCTAATAATACGTACAACCCTTTTTGATGCGCTTTATCGATGAGTTCTTTGAGTTTGGCATTACTGCCAAAATTTGGATCGACATTAAAGTAATCACAAGCAAAATAGCCGGTTGCATCAAGCTTATCATCCCCATTTTGGCCTGCACAGGAGTCAAAGATTGGGGTTAACCATAATGCATTGACATTGAGGCTCGCAATGTAATCCAAACTATTGATGATGCCTTGTAAATCTCCACGGTGGTGGGAATTTCCATAACCCACGCCATAATCAGCATTTGAGTCTCCATCAACAAACGATTCCACCATCACTTGATAAATGCGTAAATCACACGCAGGGTTAGTATCTTGATAACAGGCATAATCAATACCGGTATCTGACACCCCAACCACCAATTGTGACGCATTTGATGCATCCAGCGTAAATTTCCAAACGCCTTGCTCAGTCACTGTCAACTTGATATTGCCGTTGCCCGCATCTTCCAGCATTGCCGAACCATTTGCGCTGCTAAATCCACCAAAACCGAGATTTAAAGTGCTCCAATCTTCAGAGGCAATTTTAAATTCGTATACGCCAGGCGTTAAATAGCCTTCAAATGCATAGAGACCATTTTGCTGATAAGTTAATGGATTAGTGAGCCCCCAACCATTCATCGAACCGCGAACATACACCGACGTTGTACCGTAAGGTGCAACGTCAACGGGTGGAGTTTCGACGCTAAGCCCTGCTCCTTGTTCGCCTTGTTGTGGCATAACAAAAACGGCCGCGGTTAAAGCTGGAACAGTAAAACGACCATTATCAAAGCGACTCTCTTTGACTCGTGCATCCTGCGAAGTTATCAAGGTCGGGTGAAGTTCAAAGCGCTGCGCATTCGGGATCACGACACTTTGCTCTGCGGTATTAGCGTTGATCGCAACCACTATCGCCTCTACGTTTGGATCCAGATCCACACCAGCTGAAATACCATCATTAACCGACATCACTATCATGCCAGGCTGAGCATTTGGCCCCGTATTATGGAAGCGCACGCGGTTCAATACCTCTTGCTCTGAAATCAGTTTAAGCAGCGGTGTTTGCGCACGAATCGAGAGTAATGCTTTGAACGCGTTGTCTGTCCACGCGATATCTTGCGGCGATGCTACCGTGTTAGGGTTGGCAATCACACTTTGAATTGCACTCCAGTTGGCTTGATCTTTATCAGCCCTAGGCAATCCCACATTCCAGTTATTGCTCTGCTTGCTAAAATCAACGCGGTTGTACCAATCACCACTATCGTAGCTATCACGCGCCATCGATTTTGAACGAAGTAACTCAGAGCCCATGTGGAAGAAAGGTACGCCTTGTCCTAGCATCACCGGAGCAAGACCAATGATTTGCATGCGCGCTCTATCAGCCGAGCTAGTTTCCGGTTTCGCTTTATACTGGTTAAAATCCCACAATGTTTGATTATCGTGCTTAGAGACATAGTTGATCGACTCTTGCGGGTCGAGCGTATAGGCTGCACCTTGGCCACCGTATTGAAAATCTCGGCCAAGTACCGTCATTCCACTCGCTGTTTGCAAAGGATAGGCTTGTAAGTTTCCTGCCATACCGTAACGAATTAAATCCATTTTAGATTTCAATTCATCATTAAAGCGATCACCAGCGTTAGCAAAACCTGGGGTAGTTAATAGTGCATCTCCGCTGTCAAAAGGACCACCACCACGTACACCATCGCGCAATCGATCGTTATAAGTGCCAATACCCGTTCCAGCCATTGGCCACTGCGTCGCATTTTCGCCTCTTGCGCCATTAGCAACTTCACCAAAGTTCCAGCCTTCACCATAAAACCAAGTGTCAGGATCAACCGACTTCGCCGCATCATAGATGGCCAGCATGCTGGATTTCATCAAGTGGCCCATCAGATCAAAGCGGAAACCGTCAATTTTGTAGTCTTGCGCCCACATCATTACGCTATCGGCAACTAACTTCTCAAACATACGGTTTTCTGAAGCGGTATTATCACAGCAACTTGAGTTTTCAACCGCACCAGTAATTGGATTCAAACGGTGGTAATAACCGGGAACCGCTTTATCCAACACAGATTTATCATACAAGCCTGACGAATAGGTATGGTTATAGACCACATCTTGCACCACTCTAAATCCAAGTTGATGCAGTTTTTGCACCATTTGGCGGTACTCTTTCACCCGTGACACACCATCACTTTGCACTGCATAACTTCCTTCAGGTGCACTGTAATGGAAGGGATCATAGCCCCAGTTGAAGCTATCTAAAGGCCGTACATCCGCCAGTAAAGCTTGCGCTTGTGGCGTATTAGGATCGGTATTTTCCAACAACGAAAGAATGGTCGCGTTCATTGACGTGCCATCAGAACACAATGACGCTTGAGGATTAATGCCACACAATTTTGCTACCGTGTCATTAAGATCAACCCGTTTTTCCACCTCTTCTGGAATAGAGGCTAAATCGTAACTCGGCAACAGGTGAATGGTGGTTAAACCGGCTTGTTTTAAACTTTTTAGTTGTGCAACGCTGTCTCGCTCTTCTTCTAAAAAGGCGAGGTATTTACCATTGTATGCCGCTGTTCCTTGATTATCACTGTTACTAAAATCGCGAATGTGCAATTCATAAAGAATGTTATCTTCAGGATTGCTCAGTTCAGGGATGACTTGGTCATCCCAACCATCCGGTTTTGATTCAGCCGCAGTTAAGTCAACTAATTGCGAATAGAGACTAGATGTGCTGAGTGATTGCGAATACGGGTCGGTAATAGTCATCCATTCCAGTTGCGCCGTTTTCGGATGATAAGCTTGTACGCGATAACGGTAAAAACTGTTTTTAAGTGCGCTATCACCTTGGTAGTGCCAAATACCCGTGGTCGGATCTTCGACCATCGGCTGCGGAGAGCGACTACGAAGAGTTTTATCTTGGTCATAAAGATAAAGCTCTACCTGCTGTGCGGTTGGAGCCCACAATGCAAAGTGCGCACTATTACCATCTATCCAAGCACCAAGTTTCGCTTCATCCGCATCATGACTACCCGCCGTATAAAGATTATCAACGACACCGGGGATCTGCACTTTTGTTGCAACAAGCACTTTACCTTCAGTATCTCGAGCGACTGCAATCATTTGTGTTTTCAACAATGCTTTAGCTTGTTCGTCGTTCACATCCAGCGTAAATGCTGTTCGACCAGTTAAATGTGGGAAGCGAGCATTGTTTGTCACCCCTGACAGCGCTAATGGGTAATGCGTAAATTGTTCAGGATGGGTAATGTCACCACCAGCTTGTGCTCGGCTCCAGAGCTCATAACTGGCCGCTTTGCTGTGATCAAACCACGCCAATTGATTCACAGACAGCCAGTGTGCTGCAGCGCCTTCGATGCTGACATTAACTTGCTCATTCGGAGAATAGTTCAGCGCCGTACTACCATGACGTGTGTAAAGGGTATTACCCTTTACAAAATCAAGGATAAGATCATCGCTGCCCAGCGCTTTATCGTTACCACTATGAACAATAAAGTTCATGCAATTGCCGTGTTCTGCTTTTAGTGGAATACGATACATCGCACCGTAAGTTGGATCAATTTCAGAGGCTAGATAAGGGTTACCCCAATCTACGCCATTGAGGGAAGACTCAGAGACTGAGTCACAACTACCGTTATTCCACAGATGTAGCCCCCAACCGTCATAATTATTGTCATCACGCAGGTAATAAATAATCGCTTCTTGATAACGTGGCGTTGGCTCAGTTGTCGAGTTATCTGCCTGTTTCGGTTGCGGGTCAATACTATCGGGGATACCATCACCATCGTCATCGCTAGAGGCAAAATCCCCTAACCCATCATTATTAGTATCAAGGCTTTCTAGGCGATCTTGCGGGAACACATCTTGTTGGTTGTTAACGCCATCGCCATCAATATCGTCATCTTCACTATCAGTAATGCCATCATTATCAAGGTCTGCCGGTTGATCGTTTTCATCATCAGCACTTGTGCCTAAACGCTCTTCATCGGCGTTACTCCAACCATCACCATCACGGTCATCATCTTCGACATCCGCTATACCATCACCATCGCTATCAACAGGGTGGCTAGAAGCGTTATAAGGGTCGGAACCTAATCGCCATTCGGTTTCATCTGACCAACCATCATTGTCATCATCCCAATCGGCGTGATCACCAATACCATCATGATCGGAATCAATACTCTCTTGAATATCATGGGGAAATAGATCGACTAAATCTGCGACGCCATCTCTATCACTGTCGAAACCAATGACTGGCTCACCATTTTCAAGCATCAACGTTTTATCACGAATATCCGTTTTATCTCGTTTGGCCTTTTTGATCTCATTACCAAATAATTGACTGGCTTTTTTTAACGTATTCGAAAGTTCAGGCAGTGTGGATTGCTCGATAGTAGAAGGTAATAATTGAGCCAGCGCTTTCGCCGACTGAGCAACAACAATGTTGTTATCGACGTAATCTGCTTTTATATCCAGTGTCGGAATGCGCAACGCTTTTTTCAGTTCTGCGAGTGCTTTTTTCTCTTTCTGGCCACGCTGCATCTGCACACTAAGGTAGGTCGTAAAAGGGTTAATGACGGGGTAATTGGCAGGAGCAGTCATGACATAACTACGCGCCGTTTTCACCGCTGGTATGTCCTGATCAATACTTTCCCCTTTAGTGACCGATACCATCAGGTAATGATTTTTTATATCACCGTGCAGACCTTTGACATTAATTTTCGCGATACCATTGTCGTCGGTATAAGCCTGCGGTTCGCCTTGATCAAATTGGTGATTGCTATTTACATCTAGCCAAACATGAGCATTAGTTAAATACCCATCCATGACTTGAACTTCAAGCGAGTCATTACAACCCGCTAGCATACCAATTGAAGCAAACGCTAAAGTCATTCTTGTTAGGTTTGTTTTCATTGTTGAAATCCGTGTTTTAACGTTATTGCTAGTCCTGCTCTCACTACTGGCAGAAAACCATTGAGTCAGTAGATGTATGACTACATTTACCTAAGTTAACGTTATAGTTACGGCACCACTCATTACCTCACCCTTGCTTCGCTATGTTTAGGGCGTAGAGCTAAAGGATGAGAGTCAAAACACAGAGTTCAATCACAATCAGGACAAAGGAGATGAAAGGTAAACATCGGAATTTTGGGAAAAATGTGATCTAAAATACAAACCGTAGAATGAGGATCAAGTGAAGATGAAAGATTATTACATTTCAACCAATGTAATAGAGTTTGATCTTAGTCCCATCAAGCACTTAGCCTGTTTAGTTAAGGGAGGGTTAAATTTATTCAGGTAACTGCAAGGGAATAATCGTCCTATTTTCAGGGTGAAGAGCATCTAGGCTATGACGCCAATGTTTATTAATTAGCTTATTCATTAACCCGCTGCTTCTTGCCTTAATCAAAGCCCGCTCTATGATCGGTTTGTAGGGTTTCGCATCTTGACTAAGGTAAAAAACAAAATCACTTTGATATTGCAATATCAAACGTTGCTCGATAGCAAGGTAAGGGTAAGATTCAGCCTCATAGGAGATCTCATTCATTCCTCTCGGAAAATAATGGATAGGACCTTCTACCGATAATTTCCGGTATAGCCCCCGCCACTCTCCGTCTTGTTCATAAACGTGAAGGTTATTTGCTCGCCATACGTCGACATCGTACCAACTAATACCGAGTCCTGCCGTTAAACCTGAACGCTGTAAATCACTCAAAGTGTGGATCTGGTCAAATGTGCTTTGTAGCTGTGGCGGAATTAACAATATTCTTTGCCCAATAAGCCCATTGGTCAGAGGTACGTTGACTGATGGATACTGCGCGTCGCGATCTTTGGTTTGAAGTAACCACATTACGGACAACTGATTATTTTCAACCATTTTAGTAATACGCTTTTGCGGAATACTCTTCTCCGTCGCCACAACATTGGCATTAATACCATCCGCTTTAAGTGCTTCAATAAGCAGTTCGTGATAATAAGCATGACCATTATCTTGCAGCGTAGGTAGACGTAAGGTTAGGACACGCTCATGTGCAAGCACTTGAGCACTAAAACAAACCAATAAAAGAGAAACCCATTTCATAATGCCATCCAAAGCCGTTAACTATTTCAACTATAGTTCGTTTATGGGAGATATGGTTTGTTTAGCGAGGGATAAAATACTTTTTTCAAACACTCAATGGATTTTGAGCACAGTTTTGCAATAAAAGTGGAGGATTGCAGCAATGGGCCTCAAACAGAGGCCCATAAAAGCTTAGATAACGAACAATTATTCGAAGATATATTTATCCATCATCGTCACCATTTTACCAATTTCTGGTTTGGTAATGGTGTCATTCGCGCCTAAGGCCAGTGCCTTAGCTCGGTTATCCTCACTCATCAATGATGAGAACATGACAATTGGGGTATCACGGTACGCATCATTCTCGCGCAGACGTTTAAGTAAATGCATACCGTCCATGCGTGGCATTTCTACGTCAGTAACGATCGCGTCAACCAATTCTGAAACCGCCATATTTTCGGCTTTAGCAACACGTTCAATGTCCATTAATTTTTCGTAAGCTTCACCACCATCTTTACAGGCGATAATGTTATAACCCGCTGAACTCAACGTATCTTGGATTAAACTACGAATAAACGCTGAATCATCAACAACCATAATGGTTTTTGCATTACGTTTATTGACCATTTTTTGATTCAAATCAACAGAACGATCCACCTTGACGTCGTATTTTTCCATACTCAATTCAGGGTTGATATCGGCAATAATTTTCTCAAAATCCAAGATCATGATCAGGTTACCGTCTTTACGTACCACGGCCACTACACAGTCTTGTTCACCAGCTTCAAGAAATTGGCTCGGTGATTCAACATCATTCCAAGAAATACGATGAATACGGCTAATACTGTCAATTAAAAAGCCATTAGTCATACGGTTAAAATCCGTCACGATAACAAATTTTCGCTCTAATGTTTGACTCGTCGGTACACCCAACCACCCCGCAAGATCAACCAACGGTGTGAGAACATCACGTGAAGAAAATACACCTATCATGTGGGGTTGTGCATTTGGGTAATCTGTTGTGTCAGGAACTTGTATCACTTCCCTTACTTTCGCAACGTTAATACCGTAATAACAGGTTTTCGTGCGTCCATCTGGCAGTACCTTTTCTAAATGAAACTCAATGATTTCAAGTTCGTTGGTACCACTTTCAGTTAAAATTGTACTACTTGGGTTGCTCATACTGGTCACTAATCTTAAAGGTGGTTATCGGTATTTGTTTAGTATGGCTTGATATCGATTCACGCCATCATCATTATTGGTATTTTTAACTTTATCAATACCATTTTGTAAATCGTCTAACAGGGCTTGGTCCACATTTTTGTTAAAAGCATAGTAAAGTAATCCCTGTTTTAAGACATAAACCGTTTCAAACTGATCTGTTTTGTATCCCGCTTGCTTAATCCACCAATGCGCAGATCGTTCATCATAAGCGATTAAATCAATACGTTTTTTTATCAACAGTTCTGCCAGCATGGTGGCATTGGTCGATTCTTGCATTGATTCCCTAGGAACGCCATATTGAAGTAATAATTGTTCGCCAACATCATCTCTTATGACACCAATCTTATATGATGTGATTTCTAAAGGTTCTTCTAGCGTAATATTACTTCCTTTACGCGCAATGATCGTCACTTTAATAGTATCAATCGGCCCAACCCAATGAAATAGATCTTCCCGATGTTCGGTTCTGGTTGTAGAAAAAAGCACCGCATCTTTTTTCAAAATAGCAGAGCGATACGAACGAGCCCATGGTTGCAAAACGACTTGACTGAGTAAAACCTCGTGCCCAGACAAAGTAGCAGCTTCTTGGAGTAAATCGACTGAAATCCCCGTCACAGCGCCTTGATCAACAAAATTAAAAGGCGGATAAGATTCCGTATAATAAGTCAGACTTTCAAGGCCACTCGAATGTACGGGTATCACGGTGAACATGGTCAACAAAACGGTAAGTAGAATAAAACGCATGGTTTTTAGTGTGCTCATTCTTTACCTCATGTAACGTTATCTGCCTTTTGTTCTTAAACTTTAGATGTACTTCGAAAAGTCGTCTAGTTAATCGAAAATTTCTACGAATAAATATAAAAACATCATGAGTTAAATAATAAATGAAGCTGGTAATGGAAATTCCCACGAAACAACAGCTAAGTAACAACTTTACCCTATACTTACATGCTGTGGAAAAAGACTCCTCTAATAGAGCCTGCTATCTCATCACTTTTTTATAGCAACGCTCAGGCCTTCCAACAGTGCCATAATTTAAATCTGCCTCTAATTCACCACCACTAATCAAATACTCAAGATAGCGCCTTGCTGTGGTTCGACTAGCACCAATCTGCTCTCCGGCTTCGTCGGCCGTTAGACTGCAAGGCTCGTTAAATAAATGACGTATTTTATCCAAGGTGACTGAATCGATACCTTTAGGTAAACGACGCTGAACCGATGATTCACCTGAGCTTGCGGTTAACATTTTGTCGACCAGCCCCTGATCAAGGTCAGTGGCAGAGCCAAGCTCGCTTTGCTGAATTTGGTACTTCTTCAATGCAGATTCTAAGCGTGGAAACATCACCGGTTTGAGAAGGTAATCCACAACACCACCGCGCATTGCCTGTTGTAATGTTTCAACATCACGAGCAGCGGTGATTAAAATGACATCACATCCTTGGTTATTGCCACGAACTTGTTGCAGAATGTCGAGCCCCGTGCCATCTGGTAAGTAGACATCCAATAAAACTAAATTCGGTTTTAATAGCTCTAATTGCATCACAGCTTCAGCCTGTGTCGTGGCTATGCCAACCACATCAAAACCGCTGATTTGTGTCAGGTAGCGATGATGCAATTGCGCAATAGCAATATCATCTTCAATGATCATGACACGGGTATTCATATTTGTTCTTCCTTAGGTAAATAAACGGTCACTCTTGTACCAAATGTTTTGTTGCTCTTCATTTCAAGACTGCCTTGATAACGATCAGTCAATTGCTTCACTAAATACAGGCCAACACCTCGGTTATGAGAAGCTTTACTCGACACCCCTTTTTTCCACAGCATCTCTGGTGACCATTGCTCAGGTAAACCACATCCTTGGTCATTCACTTCAAGGATGATTTCATTGCCGTAGTCGCCAATAGAGACCTCTATAATACGCCGCTCTTGGGTAATTCGTTGTTCAGTTCGAATAGCAGTAAGTGTGGCATCAAACGCATTATCAATGAGATTGCCCAACAAGGTGACGATATCCTCAGCGTTGATCCTGTTAGGCAAAGGTTCTAAACGCGAACCTTCTTCCACAATCAATTCCAGCCCTAACTCACGTGCTCGTTCCGTTTTTCCTAGCAACATTCCGGCTATCAGCGGGTCTTTCACCGTTTCTCTTAAAAACTCGATAAGCTGTTGGTAGTGAGCGGTTTCTTGTCCAATCAACTGTTGTACTGCTTCTAACTCACCCATTTGCACTAATCCACTGATAGTATTGAGTTTATTTCTATGTTCGTGAGTTTGTGAACGCAACATTTCTGCATACTCTTTGGTTTGCGATAATTGCTCGGTCAATTCGTTGATCTCGTCCCGCAGACGGAAACTAGACACCGCACCAACCACTTTTCCATCAACCGTTATAGGGCTACGATTCGCAATTAAACGCTGTTGATTCAGAAACAGTTCAATGTCGTTATCCGGCTGGCCACTTTCAATAACTGTCATCAAGTCACTTTGCGGCAAAGAAAGAGAAAGCGCTTTATTGAGCGCGGTTTCTCTATCAATACCTAAAATGTCGCAAGCACTCTTGTTGATGGAGCGGAGAACACCTTGATGATCAATACTTAAAATACCCTCTTTCAAGGTGCTCATAGTCACATCGAGCTCTACATACAAGCGTCCGATCTCTTCTGGCTCAAAACCTAAAATCGCTTTTTGAAAACGCCGAGACGCGTAGCTCGATACCACTGCATTGGCGGCAACAACCAACAGTGCCATTGCAATAAGATAAATTAAAAAGGGCTCTATGCGATCTTGTAAACGTTCAATTAAATAACCGACAGAGACAACACCAATAATCTGACCTTCTGCATTAAATACCGCGGCCTTGCCCCGAACCGACTTACCTAATGAGCCTTGTGCAAAAGAGACATATGACTGACCTTGCACCAAGGCTTGTTCGTTATCGCCTCCTTTCATCGGTAAACCAATGCGTCCATCAATAGGGTGCACCAAGCGAATACCATTTTGATCGCCAATTACGATGAATGCCGCACCAATAAGTTGTGTTAGTTCTCGAAATCGTTCTTGGTACTCACTGCCACTGGCTGATTCGATCATAGTAACGACACTCGGTGACTGTGCTAAAAACGATGCAACACCGAGAGCTTTTAACCCCATTTCTTGTTCTTGCTCATGCTTGATGTAGACAAACCCCGCCGCAACTAATAGCAGTAATTCGATAAGTCCAGACAAGGTCATGATAATCAGCATCCGTTTACGAAAGCTGATACGACTCCAAACCATATTGATCTCCTTTCGCCGAAAAATAACACTAATTTAACATTCAATCGAAAAAAGAAAGAGATATCTGTGAACACAGCGGTACATTGAGGATACTAAAAGGTTGATGAGTGTTTGCGATGCAATACCACCCCCAACAATAAGCATCAACACACATAAAACGTTGTGATTATTTTTTTGTGATTAGTATCACGCCGAATTTAGGTATTTTTTAGTTCATCACTGCATATGACTTGTATACTTAATGAGCAAAAACGATGCGGTAGTGGCAGAACACACCTCGTTGGAGATAGCCCTATAATAACCATACCAATTGCTATCGATCGATTCACAACATTGTCAGAAGGAAACTTACAATGAAACGCGATGCCTTTGGAATTTGCCTTTCTCGGGACATGCTGTTTAATAACCTGCATTCAACGTTCACACACGTAAGAGCTTATGAACTCAAAACGGAGTCGAATGAAGACCTAAGGGTGTTACTCGCTTTCCCGCAGATGTCTGGAAAAGATGTCCTCTCCACAATGCAAGGTAGCCAAAAACTTGAATGGAGAGCCGATTACTTTTGTCCATCTCATCATAAGCATTGAATTTTATTGAGATGCATTCCGTGCTAGTGTCTATAATTCACGCCGCTAGTCGGCATTTCAATTATAAAAGTGCTGTTGACTTAGACAGCAAATAATTAGAGTATTAGCTCTAATTATTACGATTCGAGCTTAGCATGAAAGCGAAAACCATCAGTCTTGTACTATCTGCATTATTTGGCGCAGCTTCCTCTTCTCCGTTTGCTGCGCCGATCTCTTTTCAACAATCGTGGGAGCTTTTGCAAGAAAGCAATAATTCTCTTGCTGCTGGTCGGGCTAACGTGGAACGTTATCAGCACATCAAAAATTCCACCGATAATTTAAACCTACCTTCCGTAACTCTAGGCGCAAACTATACACGTTTGGATCAAGATATCACGCTATCTGGAAAACAGATCTTCGATAGCACAGGGCAATCTATTTCCCCTTCTTTAGCTCCAATTTTCGGACCTATAATTGCTAGTGCCGGCGCAATAACATCAACCATTGCTGAACGCGATATTTTTAGCTCTTCGATCCGAGCTGTTTGGCCTATTTTTACTGGCGGACGAATTGATGCCGCACAGTCAGCAGCGGAAGGCCGGCAAGAAGAGGCACAAAGCCAGTTAGCGATGGAGACTCAAGCACGCTATGAAGATCTCAGCAAATACTACTTCAGTGTGTTGCTGGCAAAAGAAGTGTTAATCACACGCCAAGCCGCAGAATTGGGTCTAACTAAACATCGTGATAATGCATTGAAACTTGAGCAACAAGGTCAAATTGCACATGTCGAACGTTTACAAGCAGAAGCTTCTCTCGATAAGGCGATTGTAGAGCGCAAGAAAGCGCAAAAGAACTTAGATATTGCGCAGAGTGCTTTGACGCAAATTCTGGGTCAAAATGAAAAAGTTGAGCCCAATGGTTCACTGTTTATTAACAGCAGCTTGCCTCCTCTTTCGATTTTTGTTGATCAAACACTGAACACTTATCCAGGACTTGCGTTACTTGAAGCAAAAGAAAAACAAGCCAACAGTTTAATGAAAGCCGAAAAAGGCAAATACTATCCAGAAGTTTATCTTTATGGAGATTACAACCTCTATGAAGATGACTCACTGGCCAGCCTGTTAAAACCAGATTGGTTAGTGGGTGTCGGGGTCAACATTCCTTTGATCGAATCTTCTGGCCGTAGTGATCAAGTCAAAGCCGCCCATAGCGCTATCTCACAAGTAAAGTATTTAAAAGCACAAGCTAAGCAAGATTTGAGTGTATTAGTTGAAAAAACCTACCTCGAAGCAGAACAAGCCTTAGAAGAGGTTACAGGGTTAAATTCTAGCTTATCACTTGCCAATGAGAATTTACGCTTACGCCAAAAAGCTTTCAGCCAAGGCCTAGCAACGTCATTAGATGTCGTCGATGCCGAACTGTACCTCGCGAGCATTAAAACTCAGCGCTCAGTCGCTAGCTTTAATTACCTAGTCTCTTTGAACAAATTATTGGCATTGGCTAGCGAAATGAACACATTTCCTAACTACAAGCAATCCGCTATTCCCTTAAATACAACGTTAACCAACCCATCAATTGATCAAAAGGATGCCTTATGAAAGCCGTAAAACCAACCTTGATTGCTCTATCGGCCATCATTGCGATCTCTTGGGTGGGTTATCGCTTTTATCAAGCTTACCAACCAAAGCCGATCCGCCTACAAGGTCAAATTGAATCTGAGCAATACAGCATTTCTTCAAAAGTACCAGGCCGTATTGACGAAGTCTTGGTGCGAAAAGGTGACATTGTCGAACGCGGGCAACTTATTTTTACGTTGCATAGCCCAGAAATTGAAGCCAAATTAGAACAAGCGATTGCAGGGCAAAAGGCCGCAGGCGCATTAGCGAAAGAAGCTGAAAATGGCGCGAGAAACCAACAAATTCAAGCCGCCAAAGATCAGTGGCTCAAAGCCAAAGCAGCTGCCGATTTGATGGAAAAAACCTACTTGCGCGTTAATAACCTCTACCGTGATGGTGTGGTGGCAGAACAAAAGCGCGATGAAACCAATACCCAATGGCAAGCAGCAAAATACACAGAAAGCGCCGCTTTCCAGATGTACCAAATGGCAAAAGAAGGAGTTCGCTCTGAAACCAAGCAAGCCGCTGCAGAGAAAGAACGCATGGCTGCTGGTGCTGTAGCAGAAGTTGAAGCGTACGCAGCGGATACCAAAATTGAAAGTTGGTTTGATGGTGAAGTCTCACAAGTACTGTTAAAAAGTGGCGAATTGGCCCCACAAGGATTCCCAGTTGTTACCGTGGTAGATACCAAACAGTCATGGGCGGTGCTTAATGTCCGTGAAGATCAACTCAAGCACTTTCAGAAAGGTGCAACGTTTAATGCTTATATTCCAGCACTGGAGACCAACGTAGAGTTTCAAGTTGCTCATATTGCCGTGATGGGTGACTTCGCCACTTGGCGCTCGACTGATGCCTCTCAAGGCTTTGACCTACGTACATTCGAAGTTGAAGCGCGCCCGACAACGCAAATTGAAGGACTGCGTATGGGCATGAGTTTAGTGGTTGAGCTATAAGCCGTATGTCAATTCAACCTCGTCCACAGTGGCCTTTACTGCGTCATGACCCTTGGTTATTGTCGTGCCTAACCTGGGTGCCCATTGTATTGGCATTCAGTATTTGGTGGATCTTTTCACAAGGCATTGCTCGTGACTTACCGATTGGCGTCGTAGATTTATCTCATAGCCAACTATCACGGCAATTGGTGAGGGAGCTTGATGCGACCTCTACCCTAACGGTTGAGAAACACTACCAAGACGTTAGTCAGGCTAAAGCTGCGCTTATTGAAAGCGATATTTATGCGTACGTTGTCATTCCGTATGGCTTCGATAAATCCATCATGCGTGGTGAACAGCCACAAGTTTCCACCTTTTTTAATAGCCAATATATTTTGGTTGGCAAGTTAATCAATTCTGCTGTTGTACAAGCTCAAAGTACCTTCAACGCACAGATTGATGTGATGAAAACGTTAGCGTCAAGCAACCAAACTACCCTGAGTGCAATGGGACGAGCCGTTCCAATACGCACCCAACTGACGCCATTATTTAATCTAAACACCAACTATGCCCAATTTTTAGTGTCAGCCGCTATACCCGCAATCTGGCAAATTGTGATTGTTGTTAGCACCATTATGATACTCGCGGCTAACTATCGTCATTTTGGGTTAAAAAGTTGGCTGGGTGACAGACCACTATACGTATTAGCACGAACTCTCAAGTACTATATCCCTTTATTTATGCTGCAAGGGATAGGGTTTTTGATCTGGTTTTATCAGTGGCTTGATTGGCCAATGCAAGGGAGCTTTGGCATTTTAATTATTGCGCAAATTTTCACGACTATAGCCTGCATCATCATGGGAGCACTGTTCTTTTTCTTGACCTTAGACTCAGCAAGAGCAATGAGTTTTGCTGGTGCTTACACCGCTCCAAGCTTTGCCTTTATGGGCATCACCTTCCCCGCAACAGATATGAACTCTCTCGCACAGTTATGGCGTAATATATTGCCTATTAGTCACTATATCGAGGTACAGGTCAGTCAAGTAAGTTATGATGCCAGCGCATGGCGTTCATTTGAATATTTGGTCCCTATGTTTGGCTATGCGTTACCACTAGCCTTGATACTATTGTTGATCAAAAAACATATTAAAGCAGAGCAGTTAAACCATGACTGAAACAATAAAATTCCTCGCTCTGCTTAAAGCGGAGTTAAAAGCATTCTTTACCAATCCGGTTGTCTTACTCACCGTATTTGGTGGGGTTGTTTTTTATTCGTTTTTATATCCACTGCCCTATACTCAACAAACACCAAGAGGGCAGCTGCTAACCATCGTCAACTTAGATAAGAGCCAAGCCAGTTATCAACTTGAACGCATGGTAGACGCAACCCCTCAAGTTAAGGTTGTTCAGAGAAATAGTACCATTGAAGAAGCTAAACACGCTTTCTTGGACAGACAAGTCAGCGGTATTCTCGTCATTCCTGAACATTTCTACAGAGATTTATTACTAGGCAAAAGCCCCACGCTCGCTTACGCTGGCGATGCTTCTTACTTTTTAGTGTATGGCACTATTGTTGAGGGGCTTGTGCAAGCTGGTGGTACGCTGGCCGCACAAAGTAAGGTTTCGCGTTTAGTTATTGAAGGTGAACCTATGGCATTCGCTTCACAGCACTTTTCAGCAACAAACATCAATCTTAAGCCCACCTTTAATCCACGCATGGGTTATGTTGATTACGTCGTTCCTGCCGTGTTTGTTTTGATCTTACAACAAACCCTAGTGATGGCATCGGGGCTAATGGGAGGCACGCAAAAACATGGACATGGGTATTGGTCAAACACCACACCCTTGCGGCTGCTACTGGCACGTAGTGTAGTTTTGGTTGTCGTTTATTACCTTCTCAGTATGTATTACTTTGGCGCGAGCTTTAGTTCACATGGTGTTAATACGATTGGCAATGCATTGCAAATACTGTTGCTGCTTTTACCCTTTTTACTTTGCTGTTGCTTCATCGGCATTTGGCTCGGTGCGATTACACCAAGACGTGAATTAGTTACCCTTGTGGTGTTGGTAAGCTCAATGCCACTGGTTTTCTCTGCTGGTTTTATTTGGCCAATCGAAGCAATTCCTAGTCCAATGGTGTGGATATCAAACCTATTCCCAAGTACACCAGCAATTCAAGGTTTCCTTGGTTTAAACCAAATGGGTGCATCCTGGTCTCAAATTGAGCCAAAGTGGTGGTTATTGTGGGCACAGACAGCTGGCTGGGGAGCACTCGCTCTTTATCAGTTACGTCGAGTTCACTAGCATTACTCTTGCCACTGTTGGCGCATTCGTTCAACAGTGGCGTCATCAACCTCATGAATATTTTGAAACTGCCCACGGCAAATGATTATTTTTAACCTCGCCTTGTAGCGTTTAGCTAATTGCTTATACACTTTCATCTCCCAATGACGGACAAAAGTATTCGACACGACCACGCTTTCCCCTTTAGCTAACCACTGCTGTGCTTGCCGTTGGCACCATTGGTGTGCTTGTTGGATTTTTTTCCGGGTGATAATGGTATTCACCATGCTCATTAACAAAGTACATATCAGCTTCTAAATGCCGACCTGGCATTGCCTTGGCTAAGGTGGATTTCCCCGAGCCAGGTAAACCTCGAACTAAAGTTAGCGTTAATGTCATAAACGGCAGCATAATCAAATTGGACGTTGGCACACTATATACCCAAACGGCTTGAAGTGCAGATAAGCGGCGAGTTGGAAAGGTATAGCGAATTTTCAATTAGATTAACTTTACTGTCGACAATCAGTTTTTATTGAGTTAACTTTGGAAGTATAGACGTCCATGATATAGCTTAGGGAGAAAGCTGTGCCGATTAAGATCCCCGATCAACTACCCGCTAGTGATGTGCTGCGTAACGAAAACATTTTCGTGATGTCAGAAACACGCGCCTCGACTCAGGGCATTCGTCCACTTAAAGTTTTGATCTTAAATTTAATGCCTAAGAAGATCGAGACAGAAACTCAGTTTCTACGTCTACTGTCTAATAGCCCACTACAAGTAGATATCGAACTACTGAGAATTGATGACCGCCCAAGTAAAAATACGCCAAACGAGCATTTAGATAACTTTTATCGTCAGTTTGAAATGGTTAAACATCGCAATTTTGATGGACTGATCATCACCGGTGCTCCACTCGGTTTGGTGCAATTTGAAGATGTGCTTTATTGGGATCATCTAAAAAGTGTCATGGAGTGGGCCAAAAATCATGTTACGTCAACATTGTATGTGTGTTGGGCTGCGCAAGCGGGGCTAAAGCTGCTTTATAATTTGCCTAAACGCACACGAAAAGAAAAACTGTCGGGTGTTTACCATCATGAAATTCAGAATCCATTCCATCCTATTTTGCGTGGTTTTGATGACTCATTTTTAGCACCGCATTCACGCTACGCTGACTTTTCACCTGAATATTTAGCAGAGCATACTGATTTAGACATTCTCGCCACCTCTGATGTAGCAGGCGTGTATCTGGCATCAACCAAAGATAAGCGCAATGTGTTTGTCACCGGCCATCCAGAGTATGACGCCCATACTTTGCACGGTGAATATGTTAGAGATCTAAGTGAAGGTATGGAGCCTGCGATCCCTGTCAACTATTATCCCAATGACAACCCAGATAACAAACCAATAGCAAGCTGGAGAAGCCATGGCCATTTGCTATTTGCTAACTGGTTGAACTATTGTGTATACCAACAAACGCCATATGATCTTGAACACTTTAGTGAAGATAAATTTACAAAAGATACCTAAAGCACTTTCATTTTCGTCAACATCAAATTAGATCATATATTAAGTAAACGACAGAGGATGGCTTGCTAAGTCACCTTCTGTCATCCTAGCCTTCCATTATTAACGGAATGCTGACTCAAGTTTGCTGGTTAAAACGCCTCTCTTACGCTGCTACGTATTTAGAGATATCAACGCTATCGATCTGCTCTGCGGCCATAAATTGCTCGGCATATTGCTGATAAATCCCCGATGTCAGAAATAGCTTAAATAGCTGGGCATCAATATGCTGATCCTTAGCCATAAAACTCATGATGTTAATCGACTCAGATAATGTTTTCGCTTTCTTATAAGGTCGATCAGAACTGGTGAGTGCTTCAAAAATATCGGCAATCGCCATAATTCTTGCTGTAAGTGGCATTTCCTCGGCTTTAAGCCCCATAGGGTAACCTGTGCCATCCATTTTTTCATGATGTCCACCAGCAATACTTGGAATATTTTTCATTGAGCTGGGGAACGGTAATCGCTCTAACATTTTTATTGTTTGAATAATGTGGTCGTTGATGATGAACCGCTCTTCCTCTGTCAAGGTGCCGCGTTGAATAGATAAATTATACCGCTCCCCCAAATTAGCTTGATATTGGGGTTTTACCATAGAGAACCGAGGGTCGGTTTCAGTAATAACTTTCCAATCAATAAGATGCTCAGGCTTATCTTGTAAAAGCTTCTCTTGCACTGGTAGTTGCTCTGGTTTGTCTGAGTAACGTTCTGCCTCTACCCATGACAGACCAAGTCGGTTGCTGAGTGTTCTGCCCCATGAACGGTTACCAATTTGTCCAATACGTTCAATTGACTCATGAGATAAAAACTCCCCCCCCTGATTAACCTGTGCAATAAAGGCAAATTCATCATCCAACTGCTGCCACTGTAATTCTAATTGCTGGCGTAATTCTGTTGGTAATTCATTCTTCAGCGCTATTTTATACATCTTAATTTCAGCATCTCGTTTTAGCACTTCAAAGCGTGTTCGTATTTCATGAATTCGGTTATATATCGTTTCTAACTTCACCGATTTATCAACCACATACTCTGGTGTAGTTATTTTCCCACAGTCATGTAACCATGCTGCAATGCGCAACTCTTCCCACTCTTCTTCATTTAAGCGAAAACCCCTATAAGTATCATCGTTATCATGAGCCGCTTTTGCCAACCACTGAGTTAATACCGGGACTCGTTGGCAATGGTTACCTGTGTAGGGAGATTTGGTATCAATCGTGCTCGCCATTAACTGAATAATTGAATCTAATAATGCTTTTTGCTCCGCCGACATTTTACGCGCTTCAATTGTAACTGATATATAACCTGTCAGCGCTTCAATAAAATGAAGTTGATGAGTAAGGATACGCTGCTTATTTTCTTCCGAGGAAGAAAAGCCGATCGTACCAATCACGTTTCGTCTACGATCAAGCAATGGAAAAAAAAGATACCAGTCTGATGGCTGCGCAATGGGCTTGGACGAGAATTTACGTAGTTGCTTAGCCGATATTGCAACATAAGTCTGTTGTCTAATAAGTTTATCCATCAATTGCTTTAGACGCTCATCATCAACATCTAAGGTTTGGTATTGTTCAACATTACGCTCTCCCGTACCCTCAGCCCAAACATAGTGTGGAACCAGTTTGTTTTTTTCTGAATCTAAGAGATAAACGAACGTTCCTTTTGAACCTGTTGCGCGTGCGGTATCTTTACACACTCTCCCCAAAAGTTGTTCGAGATTGTGTTCTTGTGCGATAGCATTGGTCATGGAGATAAAGCGGCTGAGTGTATTTTGCATCCCTGATAAAGAACCGCGCAGCTCATTGATTTCTTTAATGTTTGAAGGGGATAAAGGCGATACTGTAAAGTCCAAGTTTTCAATAGACTTCGCTTTTAGCGATGCTTGTTTGATTGGCTTCGATACCCATCGAGATACATAATAGATCATCGGTAATAAAATCAGGAGTAACAAAAATGAGCTTAGCAATGCATTAAATAAGATCTCTTCACCACTATCAAATAAGTCCGAAGCTCGGGCGATAATCAAAAGATACAAATCTTCTTTCTTATAAATTGGGATATTCACCACCTGGGTGTACCACAGATCCCCATTTATCCACTCACTATGTAGCGTATTCTTTTCACTCTTAGATTCATTAGCATGATACTCAATAGCTGACAACATCACGGCTTCATTAATGTTCTTGACCATAGGCTCACTTTGATTGCTAAAATTAGCCTGCTTGTCAAATACCGAAGGGTCACTATAGGCATAAACATACTCACTGCTGTCATAAAGTACACGTATAGAAGACGGTTTTTTCAGCGTTTGCTGTAAAGTTCGCGACAGTTCCTTAGATAACAAATTAGCAGACACGACGGCACCAGAAGCATGTCGTTGACTCACATCCAAGCCAAATTGACCAATTTTCTGTGAATAATTAGGAACTGAGATATTAACCCCGTTTATTTTGGTATTTTGAAACCAAGAAAAAGTACGGCTATCAGTCCTGTTATCGACACTGCTTGTGGTAGCAAGCCACTGTTTATTCCCATCATAAAAAAGATGTGTATTCTCTTTCGTGGTAAACGAGTGGTTTTCGACCATAAACATCGTATTCGCTGGGGCATCAAAATCGCTGTTTTTAATATCAGGACCAAACATAGTCACAACAAATAAGTCCCCATTTGGATAACCAACTTGATAAACCGAATCTGCGGTTGAATCAGCTAACAATTCAAATATCACGGGCACAAATTTTTTACGTTCTTCAATATTGTTCGCCGTCATCAAATCAGATGATGATAGCCCACGAACCGCAGAAAAGACCGAATGATATTTCGCTGAAAATATAGAGTGAGTTTCACTGGCAATACGCTCAAACAGAGCTTGATTGGACTGCAATAACATTTTGTTCAAACTGTTTTGCGTCAACCAAATTTGAGTCGTACTAACCACAATTGCAACCGCAAAAAATAACACCGAAACATAAACACGAATTGAAAAATTGAAGTTCGGTAGAATGCGACTTTTTCCGAATGCCATAATCTGTTCCCAAAAAAAATCAATAAACTCATAGTAGTTTGTAACTCAATATAACGAAAACCAAATACATCAATTGTTTGGCTAATTTCTCACTATTAAACCTGTAGTAAAAAAATCGGGGGCAACTCGCATAGTTTTCATCTCACTTTCCTTTAACGTTTTGACTTGCCTAATATAGCCCGCACATTGACTGGGAGAAAAACTCATGAGGCGAATGCTGGCTGCGCTATGTTCTTTGGTGCTATCAGGATGTATTACTGTTACAGAAAATCACCTTGCACAAAATAGTGGTTCAGAAATCAAACGTAACCCTATCGACATGGCTGAATCTCGTCTTGCGCTTGGTTTAGGCTATTTAGACAATGGCAATATGAGCAAAGCACGTGAGAATTTAGAAAAAGCATTGCACTATGCGCCAAATGATTATCGAACTCAGCTTGCTATGGCGCACTATCATGAAATGGTAGAGGAAACTGACGCCGCCCGGCATACTTACCATGCGGCGTTGAAAGCCCATCCGAAAAACGGCAATGTGCTCAATAACTACGGCACTTTTTTATGTAAGCAGGGACAATATGAACAAGCCGACCAATTTTTTAACCAAGCCATAATTCAACCTGATTACTACCTCACGGCCTCGAGTTATGAAAACGCGGCCTTTTGCGCCTTGAAGTCAGGAAATGAGGAAAAAGCACGCTACTATTTTACTCGAACATTAAATCATGACCCCGATCGTATTCGTGCTGCACTGCAACTGACAAAACTAGAAATCAACGCCCAACAATATACTCAAGCTCGACTTCGTCTGATGCAATTAAACCAACGTTATGGTTATCAAAAAGCATCCTTACAACTATTGGTTGAACTGGAAAGAAAAGCAGGAAACACAACGTTAGAGAAAAAGTATCAGACATTACTCGATACTTTTTCTTAACTGAAAGAGGCTAACTTTTGCTCAGTGCTACTCAATAACTGAGAGTTACTTAATATTAGTAGGCCGACCATCTTTGCCACCTTTGCGATCTCGATAGTGTGTCCTACGTAGTCGCTTTACTTTCTGGGAACGCTGAAGTTTTTTGTACTCTCGATACAAAATACGGATAAAAAAACCAAGCCCAACAACAAATAACAACGCAAATAAATAACCAAATGGCTGGCACAACCAGTCTGGTTGGCAAGGCATATATATGTCAAAGTCCATACCTCACTCCTATTATGCTGTTGCTCATTACTCTTTGATTGATAAACAGTTAGTCTGATCAGACTAGCACTTTGCCGCTAGCCACTGCTTGCGTTGGTTAGCATTTTGGAAACTCCACGCAATAAATCGACTCACTTTTTGCCCTTGTTGCATCTCAATGACTTTTACGCACTCGGCACCAACTTTATCTAGATTTTTCTTCATCCAACGAACATTGTCCTTTTTGGAGATCAAGGTTGTAAACCACAGTACTTGCTGCGCATAGTGTTTACTTTCAAACGCCATATTTTGAATAAAAGCCGCTTCACCACCGGGACACCATAACTCGGCTTTTTGTCCACCGAAGTTAAGCGTTGGCGGCTTACCTTTATTAACGCCTTGCGACACAAATTCTTGACCTTTTTTCGCTCGATTAGCTTGCAAGTTTTTCAGTTTTCTTTCTGTACCTTGTTGGGCTTGTGCCATGGAAGCGTGAAAAGGCGGATTACAAGTCGTCACATCGTAGCGTTCACCATTTTCAATAATCCCTTTAAAAATGTGCTTTGAATCTTGCTGTAATCGACATTCAATACGCCCTATTAATGAAGGATTACCGGTAGCAATTAGGTGAGCAGTTTTGACTGAAACAGGGTCAACATCACTACCAATATAACGCCAACCATATTCGCTCACGCCAACAATAGGGTAAATACAGTTTGCTCCAACACCAATGTCTAACGCGGTCACTTGTTGATGCTTTAGCTCAGCGCACTCTTCTAATAGTAAGTCGGCGACTCGGTGAATGTAATCTGCGCGGCCAGGGATCGGTGGGCACAAATAGCCCTCAGGAATATCCCAGTTAACCACTTGGTAGTGAAGCGCCAACAGCGCCTTATTGAGCATTTTGACCGCGCTAGGATCAGCAAAGTTTATACTCGCCGCTCCCTTTGGGTTAGTGATCACATAGGCTTCTAGCTCAGGCATAGCTTTAACTAACGCGGGGAAATCATATTGCCCACGGTGTTGGTTTCGAGGGTGTAGCCCTTGCTTAATATGAGAATTACCCTGCTTATCCTGAACGGAGGAAACTTGGCGTTTTTTATGCTGGTGCGTCGTTTTAGGTGACATTATTGTCCCTCTTTTAAATCGAGATACATCATAAATAGTCGCGCATCTAACTCAAGTTGGTGATAGTTGGGTTCCATGTGACAACAAAGCTGATAAAACGCTTTGTTGTGATCTTTCTCTTTAATATGAGCAAGTTCATGTACTACCAGCATACGCAATAAAGGTTCTGGCGCTTGTTTAAAGGCACTGGCGATGCGAATTTCATTTTTTGATTTTATTTTTCCGCCATGCACTTTTGCCACATAACTGTGCAAACCTAATGCGTTGTTAATTATATGAATTTTATTGTCATATATCACTTTACTAATCGGTGGTGTCTTCTTCATATACTGGTTTTTAAGCTCAATAGCATAGTTGAATAACGCTTTTTCGCTTTGGATCGTATGGCGCTGCGGGTAGCGCTGTTCAAACCATGTGACTAGTTTTCCCGCCGTCACTAGCTGTTCGACCTGTGAAATGATATGTGGTGGGTAACCTTGTATATAGCGAAGAGATGGATGCATTGGATATCGACTGACAAAATAAAAGGCGCATAGTGTAACTGAATCACCTTATGCTTTCATCTATCTCACCCGAATCCACAGGATAAGCACACTGAGAGGGAACAGTTGAAACCATGCAGCGCTATCGGTAAACTGCTCAGCCTTTTGAAATAGACCCAATGAGTGAACCACATGAAACGCGTTGTCCTTTACGTTAAAGATAAATGCCCTCACTGCAAAGATGCACAACGCTACCTTGATGCCAAAGGCATCCAATATCGGCTATGCAACGCCAAAATGCAGCGTGGGCGTAAAGAACTAGACGCCATTGGTGCGCGCAGTGTCCCTGTTCTAAAAATTGGTGACCGAGTGCTGATTGGTTGGAACCCGACTAACTTCGAAAAAATCTACCAAAGCAACTAACGCCTTGCACCTAAACATATTGCTTCACGAACTCAATGAAGGTGCGATCTGCATTGGATAGATAACCCTCTTTACGCCATGCTAACGCTAAATCTAACCAAACCGGTGGGTTAAAAGGCACAGCTTGTACATCCGCTTCGTTTTCCGTTACCAACTCGAGCAATGCCGTAATAGCATATTCATGCTTGACGATACTAAGTATCATCGGTAGCAAGTTGGTTTCAAAGGAGAAATTGGCGCAAAGCTTATGTTCTTTGCACACTTTATCGATAAATTCTCGATGAAAGTAACCCGGTTTAAACATCACCAGTTCATGTTCAAAAAACGTATTAAAATCAATCGACGTTTGCTGCGCTAGCTCGTGTTGCTTACCGACTACTGCGACCATTTGCGATGACAGTAGAGGGTCAACTTCTAGATCGGGTGGAAGATCATGATTCAAAATTACGCCAATATCCAGCTCACCGCAAAGTAGCATTTTCCTAATCGATTGCGTACCCGCTTCAATTACCGTCATCTTCAAATTAGGAAAGTGGCTTTTAAACGCCATGACAATTTCTGGAAAAAAGTATGACCCCATCATACTTGGCGCACCTAACCTAACTTCACCTTTTACCAGACCTTTGAGTTCATCCATCGCCAATTGCGCATCTTCTAACTGCTGTAAAATTCGCGTAGCGTGTTCATACAGCACTTGGCCTTCGTGCGTTAATGTGACTTTGCGATCGTCTCGTTTAAACAGCACCACACCTAATTGCTGCTCAAATTTTTTAATAGAGATACTGAGCGCAGGCTGAGCTATGTACAACATTCTGGCCGCAGATGTAAAGCTGCCGTAATTTGCAACAGCGGTAAAATGTTTCAGGTGGCGAGTGTCCATAGATATTGGCATCCATCTGGATATGCAAAATATATAATGATGATAACTTTAATATATTTTATCAATTCAAAAAGCGCTGATATTGTGATCACGTTATTAAGAAATTGAGTAAAAATCATGATTGAAGTCGGCAGTAAAGCGTATCGAAAAGTGACCTTGGGTTTAGCTCTAGGCTCATTTTTGGTGTTTTGTAATCTTTATCTTTTTCAGCCAATGCTGCCCTATTTGGCTACTCACTTCCACGTATCCGAAACACAAATCAACTGGTTATTTGCTGCATCGACTCTCGCTTTATCAGTTAGCTTGGTGCCTTGGGCTATCGGTTCTGAAGCGATTGGTCGAAGAAAAGTGATGCTTATGGGTCTATTTATGATGCCGTTTATTGGCGGTTTGATGCTGATAAGCCAACAATTGTGGGTTTTAATATTGGCGCGCGCATTGATGGGAATTGCGCTAGCCGCCTTTGCCTCTGTTGCCGTGGCCTACATGGCTGAAGAGCTCACTCCTCAGGCTTTTAATCAAGCAATTGGTGGCTACATTGCGGCCAATTCACTTGGTGGGATCAGCGGACGTATTTTAGGGGGAATCCTGACTGACGCTTTTGGATGGCAACAAGCGGTCATCGTCATCGCCTTCATTACCTTTATCAGTGCTATCGTGGTCGTATTGTTGCTGCCAACCCAACAAAACTTTGTGCCACAGCGCGGACTATTTTTCCATCATAATCGCGCCTTATTGAAGCATCTATCCAATCGTACCCTCTGGTTTGCGATGTTAATTGGTGGTACCAATTTCGCCCTGTTTGTAAACCTATATTCGGTGATGGGTTTTAGGCTAGTAGCGGAACCTTATTCGCTTCCCATTGGCTTGGCTTCACTGATTTTCCTATGCTACTTAGCCGGAACACTCAGTTCTAAATTGACTGCTCACTGGAGCAAACGCTATAACGCGATTTCAGGCATGATGCTAGGAGCACTGATCAGTTTATCCGGCATGTGGTTAGCACTGGTTGAATCGATTCCATTGATGCTTATTGGGTTAATGTTGATAAGCTCTGGCGCGTTTTTTACCCATACGCTTGCTTACGCGTGGGTAAGCCAGAAGGCGACGAGCGCCAAAGCAACAGCGACCGCTCTTTATTTGATGCATTATTATGTTGGTGGCAGTATCGGCGGCTTCTTCTTACTCTATTGCTGGCAACATGGCGGATGGGCGATGGTGGTGTCTGGTGGTATGCTGCTCTACGCCATCATGTTCTATTTATGCTGGAAGCTTCGCCACTACGACCGTTCCCTCGCAAAGCCCTCAGCTATTGGTGAAGTCTTAGGTTAACTCATGCTATGCTTGCGCTAAATTCATCAGCGCAATTACAATCATGAGCTCAACATTGAATACAGCGGTCATTACCGAACACGTCGAACAGTGGCTAAATGATGTCGTTATCGGTCTAAACCTCTGTCCTTTTGCCGCCAAGCCACAGCGTAATCAACAGATTAAAACCTTTGTCAGTACGGCTGATACAGAAGAGTTATTACTGCAAGATATTCTTGAACAGTTGCTTGAGCTAGATGGCTGTGAGGCAAAAACACTAGAAACTACGTTAGTTGTAGTACCCAATATGCTGCAAGACTTTTTCGACTACAACCTATTTATCGACTGGGTTGAAGCGTTAATTCGTCAACAAGATTGGGAAGGTATCTTCCAAGTGGCAACCTTCCACCCTGACTACTGCTTCGGTGGCACCGAGCCTGAAGATGATGAGAACCTAACCAATCGCTCTCCATACCCTATATTTCACTTAATCCGTGAAGAGAGCATGGAAAGGGTGCTCAAGCACTACCCTAATCCAGAGGCGATACCTGACACCAATATTGAGCGCGTCAGTAACCTTAGTGAACAAGAACGTCAGCAACTTTTCCCCTATCTTTTTTTAAATAGTCGACAGTGATTTTCTGCGCGAAGCACGAAGCATAATTCGCAGCATCGCCGTCAGTTTGTTACTATGCGACGCAATCAATACCAACCAACACAATGGACCGAGATAATGCATTTATCTAAGCTTACTCAAGAGATTTACGATCACCTTTACCGCGATATCACAGAGTTTCGTAGCACCTTTGACCTACCTGTTGCTGATGCTGGCAGTTTAGACAGCAAAGCCGACACGCTACATACCTCACTGGCGATTGAAGAGTTGACTGAACTTGCAGAAGCCGACAATAAAACCGAACAAGCTGACGCGATTATCGACACGGTTTATGTGTTGATGGGCCGTTTAGTCCACCTAGGCCATAGTAATATTGCTGACAACCTTGCAATCAGCTACCTGATCGATTTGCTACTTAATGTTGCCGTTAACCGTGGTATCGATTTTATCCCGTGCTGGGATGAAGTACACAGCTCAAACATGAGCAAAGTGTGCCGTAATGAGAAGGAATATGCCGAGACCAAAGCGTATTATGCAGAGCAAGGTATCGAACTAATGGCGGTACAGAAAGGCGATTATATTATTGCGAAATGCGCACAAGACTTCGTTTCTGACGCCAAAACCATTCGCCAAGGTAAAGTTCTAAAATCGGTTTACTACCGCCCAGCGGATCTAGCGTCACTGACGCAATAAATAAAAAAACCACCTTGTGGGAGCAAGGTGGTTAAAGAGACTTATAAAAGCCTAACAAGAACGAGAATGTATCGATTCTAATAATGCGATTGGCGTGCCAACTTCTTATTTTATTTAATACATTGTTTTTGTTAGTCTTTTCCCAATAGAGATTTAATTCACTGATAACCACATGCTCTAAAATTGTGCTTAATGCACGAGAGTTGTGCTATCGAAAAAAGTAATACGCTACGATTTAATCAAAGATAAGATAAGGTTTACCTTCCACATCAACGTGTTTTACTTGCGTTTGAAACACCTGACTTAATCGCTCACTGCTGAGCACTGTTTCCACCTTACCTAAACTTTGCAGAACTCCCCTTTCTAGCAGTAGTGCGCTGTCTGCATGGCGCAATGTCCGATTCAAGTCATGGTTAGCCATAATCACCACAATACCTTGCTGTGCAATATGTTCAATTAAACGGTAAAGCAAAACCTCTTGTGCGATATCGAGCGGTGCACTCGGTTCATCCAAAATAAGCAATTTGGCGTATGGATTGATCGATGGCCAAATTTGTAAGCAGATTCCGGCCAAGCGAACACGTTGCCATTCTCCCCCCGAAAGCTGGTGAATTGAACGATGCAATTTATCTTCGATATTTAACAGATGAGTAATGTCATTAACCGCTTGGTTAACGGCCTCTGAATGAAGCTCTGCACAGCTTGGAATGGCTAACGAAAGGTATTGAAACACTTGTAGGTTAAAGGCTGGCTTATCGCTTTGAGAAAGATACGCTCGATGTAACGACAAAGTCTCTAACGACACGTCATTAATATTAACATCACCAATTTGCACCATGCCTTTACTTTCAATAACGCCTGCTAACGCCGCAAGCAGAGTACTTTTACCACTGCCATTAGGGCCAATAACGTGTAGCACCTCTCCCGCTTTGCAACGAAAAGAGAGCGGCAGTAAACGCGCTCCTACTTGTAAACTGGTTACTTGCAACGTATTAACGTGAATCATGGTTTTTTAATAACATCCAAATAAAGATAGGAGCACCGAGCGTGGTAGTCACCACACCAAGCGGTAGTTCAGCACTGATTAATGCCGTGCGTGCAATAATATCGGCAAACACCAATAACAGCGCACCAAACAATGCAGACATCGGCAACAAATAACGATTTTCAGAACCGAACGCCAAACGCAGTAAATGAGGAACCACTAGACCGACAAAACTTATCACCCCCCCCAAAGCTACTGCTGCACCAACCAATACAGACACCGCTAAAATCAGTTTCCAGCGTAACCGTTCGACATCAACCCCTAACTGCCTAGCGTGTGTTTCTCCCAGCATTAATTTGTCCAAGGTTTTGCCCTGTAGCACAAGCCACGTAATAATCGGTAATGCTACAAGCGACAGCGTATGCTGATACCAACTTGCTCCACCAATACTGCCCATTAACCAGTAAACAAGCTGCCTTAAACCGAGATCATCACTAAAATAAAATGCCCAAGTGACGATCGCTCCAGACAAAATACCTAATGCGACACCAACCAATAAAAGGCGAGTCGTACTCAAACGCATCGCTTTAGCCATGCTCACAAGCAGTAAGGTAAATACCATAGCGCCAATTACCGCAGATAGCATAAAGACTTCCGGTGAAGCCAAAGTTGGGAATAAGAATAAGACAATGACCATCGCGACACTGGCTCCTCCGGAAATACCCAACACACCAGGTTCTGCTAGCACATTACCTAATAAGACTTGTAAGGTTGCCCCTGACACCGCCAGCGATGCACCAATCACGATAGCGGACAATAGTCGAGGAGCTCGAAGCTGTGCCACAAGTTGCCATTCAAGTGAGGTGAGATCCTGAAACGGAAAGATAAACACCTCTCCTATCATTAAATAGAGTGCGCTAAAGCCGACCAACAATGCCAACATCCAATACAAGGCAAAATGCCAGCGGCGCTGTTTCTTTAAGAGTAACTGATTGAAGTTCATGCACTTATTTGTATACAAGAGAAACAATAATGGCCTAACCTTACCGTTAAGCCATTAAAATAGAAAGCGCTATAGCCACAACCAGTCACCTTAAGCGCCTTAAAGTGATAACCATCGTTTAATCGTAGACTAATTGACCATCTTCATAACGTGTCGCGACCTTACAGACCATCAATGCTGCCCGCTGCCCTATTGCGACTTTGCGGTTAGGAAATACAACAGCCTCACCTTCATTTTTCGCCATCAACGGCTTATCACCATCGTGACCAAAGACTTCCCCATGCTTGAACGCGGTAAAGTTCTCGACACTATCATCAAACATAAAGTCGAAGTCTTGATGCATGCGTACGATGGTGCGACTAACACGATACATTACCGCTTTCTTGGGTAAATGCTCGGGAATCTCAGCTGAAACCAAGTCACGCATTGCCAAATCAAAAGCAACCAAGCGCTTTAAATTATTTTCGCCAATACGCGCCACTTGTCCAAGCTCGAGCGTTAATGCCTGCGCCGCAAAATGTTCAGCGCTATACCAGCTAAAGGTGCTGGAAGGTGAGTTCGACAATAAAACCGCTTCCACATGCGCACTATCGATAAACGACATTAAAGCATGGCTGCGTACTGGATGACGAGACTTAGGGCTCACTGCAAATGAATAGTGTTTAGACAATCGAATCGCACAGTGCAGATCGAGGTGCCAGCGGCTAACTTCCGTCGTGTTTTCATAAAAGTGCCCTACCAACTGTTTCAGGTTTCGTGCAATATCGCGCTCTAACGTCGGATTCCCCGCTTTATTATCAAACAGACGATTTAAGTTTTCTTGTACAAATCGAGTGTGTTGATTAGTAGCTTGAGGGTGAGCAATGATGAATAAACAGCGATGTTTGATAGCTTGAAACCCAGATAGAATATCATCTACCAGTTTATTTACTAACTCCATTGGGGCAGTTTCATCACCATGAATACCACAAGAGATGATGATATTTTTACTATTAGCACTGTAGTTAACGGGAATGACTTCCAATACGCCTCGCTGAAGTACTTTGAGTGTAATACCTGCTGTGGTTTTTATTTCACCTGAGGCCATTTCTTGGCCTAAATCTAGGCTATCAGCTAGAAAAGATTGGCGGAAGAGGGACTTCGTCATGCGTTACTCCTTTATTGCACAGCGGTATGTTAATGAATTGTGCTGATGAATTATGTAGAGACGATCCCACTTATTAAGTCATGCAGAGGCAAAACATTTAAAAATTGGCGATAAATTTATCAACTTGTTCAAAAAACACACTAAGCCATATGCTCGGCTTTGATTGCGGAAAATTCTATCATTAAATCTAATAGTTACTCCATACTCCGTAATGTACAAACATGTTGCTAGAGTGGAATTCCAATGCTTCTCACCGTTAAATGAATCGCCTCTTTTTTCAGCACTTGAATATGAGTAATGGACTGATTTCCTATCTGTAATGTGGAATACCACGCGGGATTTTGCCAGTCACTCCCCAACACATGCGCTAAGATCATCCGGATTGTTCCGCCATGAGCAATAATCAAAGTATCATTACTCAATAACTTTAAACGCCGCTCCCAAGCATTGGTGACTCTTTGGTGAAAATCCGCCAGACTTTCTGCTTGTGGTAATTGGTGTGTGGCGGGATCTGCCCAGAATGTTTCTAAAATAGGCCACTGTGCTTGGAGCTCATCAAATGGGACACCATCAAAACAGCCAAAATCCATCTCTTGGAAACCAAGTTCGAAATCACACTGTCTAACAGCATGGTTAGCGACCAAGCGACGGGCTAGATCCGAGCAGCGCTTAAGTGGTGACGAAATAAGGTGTTGGAATGAGTAGCCAGAAGCCATTAATTTATCGCAAATTTGATCCTGATGATGTGCAGCCACTAAAACATCAGTTCGACCATTTAAAGCGGGCTTACCTTGAGTTTTTCCATGCCGCAGCAGGTAGATATTGATCATCACTGGCTTTTCAACGTCATCGGTAAGCCGGCAGCAACAAAACTCACTCGTTGTGCACCTTTCGCTAATGCTTGGTTCATCCAGCCTGCATTATCAACAAATAACCGTGAGACTTCTCCCATAGGTATAACACCTAAACCAACCTCATTAGAGACAAGAATAATCTTAGCCGCCGATTGTTCAACGGCTTCACACAACCCGCTAACCTGCTGTTTGATTTGTGTCTCACTAGCTTGCTGCCCATGGTTATAAATAATGTTATTCATCCACAACGTTAAGCAATCAACCAATACTATATCTCTACATGAGAAATTTTTTAACTGCTCAACCAATTGATAAGGGCATTCATGTTCTTGCCAATTATCGTCTCTTTGCTGCTGGTGATGTGCAATACGCGCACGCATTTCATCATCAAAAGCGATGGCCGTAGCGACATAATGAAGCTGTGCGTGTGGGTGTTCTGCTAACAACATTTGGTAGGCTTGTTGAGCATTCTGCTCAGCAAATCGAGATTTACCACTACGAGCACCGCCTAAGATGAGATGCACCATTATTCGATCACTCCCATCGTTAGAAAACCATATTGAGCAAACGCAATCAGCAATAAGTAGATCAACAGCTCCATAATCTGCTGGGCAGCTCCCAGACAGTCACCAGTGAACCCTCCGATGCGAGCCATTAGCCAAGATTTAAATAAAGTGCGAAAAACGACAGCCAACCCAATCAAAGCGATAACCACAGGCAAACCCAACCAAAAGCAGGGCAATAAACCGCACAACAGTAAAAAACATAGCTCTGAAAACGTCTGTTTATTAGCAAGCGGCTTGCTTTTACTGGTATCGAGATCACTCACATAAGGCATATCAAAAATCAGCGATGCAGCAATGGCGCGGCTATACCCATAACCGACCAGCCATACCACAAACAGATTACTGTACCCTACTAGCGTACTGAGAAAGAGATACTTACAGAGTAACGCCATGACTAACGCTGACGCGCCATAAGTACCAATACGGCTATCTTTCATAATAGCGAGACGGCGTTCAACCGTCATTCCACCACCGATACCATCAGCCATATCGGTCAGACCATCTTCATGAAAAGCGCCAGTGAGCAATAAGCTAATGACCATGGTTAATGCAATGCTGACCTCAGCAGGAAAAATAAGGCTCAATACGCTGTAGCATGTTGCACATATTGCACCTAGTAGTAATCCAACTAAAGCAAAATAGCGTCCAGAGCGATTCATTCTATCGCTAGAATAAGGAGTCTTTTCAGGGATTGGCAAACGTGAAAAAAAACTTAACGCCAACCAAAACAGTTCCAGTTGATACTTTAATGCGCTGAGCATTACACTGTCACTCCGGCGTCTGTAATCGAGTCATCACCAACAAACACCAATACGGTCGGGCGAGTAATTTGTCTATGTTCTTGTTTTAACATCGATTGTTCAAATCTTGTGTGAAAACCATAGTTTACTCGTATTAAGAGAAACCGGCTACGCTTCAGCAAGATAGATTCGTGGTATAGAAAATACTTATCTCAATCGGCAGAACTTACCTCACTGTGAGCTAAGTCAAATAGATGAAATAAGGAGACATTATATTTGCTAATAAAAACTCAAAAAACCAGCAAACTCTTCAGAAAATATACAACAATGACAAATCCCGTTCTCTCTAACTTAAGTTCTTACTAATTTTAGATTACTCATCAATACCTTAAACAACAAAAGATCTCAAACTCAGAGGTCTGATCCGCCCCAGCAGTTTTGGACACTGAGTTAAGTGAGTACAATCACTAACGAGGTGAACAATGACTACTAAGAAAACTAGAATTAAACATTCCCCTGAATTTAAAGCAGAAACTCTGAAGCTAGC
>NZ_SJFM01000218.1:0-331 GCF_029478545.1 Vibrio sp. 1180_3 | reverse complement strand
AAAATATTGATATAATTCGTTCACATAGACCCAAGTACATTCTAATTCTGTCTGGTGACCATGTATATCGTATGGACTACGGCACTCTACTAGCGGAGCATGTGGCAAATAACGCAGATATGACAGTTTGTTGCCTAGAAGTTGATACTGAAGAAGCAGCAGGTAGTTTTGGTGTTCTGACCGTAGATTCCAAAAACAAAATAATCGCTTTTGATGAGAAACCAGCTCAACCTAATGAAATTCCGAATAAACCGAATAAGTGTTTGGCTTCAATGGGCAATTATTTATTCAATGTTGATTTTCTTTTTAACCAGTTATTAAAAGATGTGGA
>NZ_SJFM01000217.1:0-333 GCF_029478545.1 Vibrio sp. 1180_3 | reverse complement strand
GGTTGATTCTTGGCTCACTTAACCAACATTTTGATTGTTTTCTTAATCAAATTTAGTGTAACTTTATGTTTATCTTATTGAATTTGCATAACAAAGCATTTAAGACGGATTCGCAACGCTTGGCGGTTTTAGTGTAAATTCAGTTTTTTGCGTCTTAAGTGGTTTGTCGAGGCATTGGTGTTTAGCGTCGCTCACCACTTAATGCGGCGTTATGTGTTGGATGAGTTTTTAAGGTTAATTCTACGATTTCATTGAGAATTCGTTCCATGTTTTCGGCAAGTTGGCTTGGTCGAAATGGATTATTGAACAACCTGAGATTGATCGTTTTTAAGG
>NZ_SJFM01000216.1:0-335 GCF_029478545.1 Vibrio sp. 1180_3 | reverse complement strand
AGCCCGTGATCGTCACGACCACGTCATGAGTGGTGCCGTCCGCCGACATCACTGTCATGGTGCGAATTACCGGATCGCTATCGGCGTCTAACGCTTGCACGTCTGGGTGGCTGTTGTTCAGCTTATATGTCCAGTTGCCACTCTCATCGATAGAAAAGGTGCCCCAGTTGCCATCTTTAACATCTGTTTGGGGTTGGAATACCGCTTGACCTGCATCAGGGTCAGCCACGTTTAAGTTGCCGCTCGTGGTCAGCATTACGTCTTCTTGCACCGCGCCCGCGTCATCACCCGGCTGGTCTGGTGTGATGATCGCTTTGTCGTCTGAGCCCGTGATC
>NZ_SJFM01000215.1:0-336 GCF_029478545.1 Vibrio sp. 1180_3 | reverse complement strand
GAAATTTAGGTTTTGGTAAGCATCGTTTTTGTACGTAACTTATTCAAATCTCTTCATTTCTACGGTGGTTTACTTTGAATTCACGGTAAAATTCACATAACAAGCAATTCAAGTGGATTCTCAACGCATGGCAGTTTTACTATGCGTCAGGTAAAGTGTTTTACGGTGCAATGCAGCGGCTTGGCCAGTGCGTTGTTCACCACTTAATTGGGCGTTATGTGTTTGATGAGTTTTTAGGGTTAACTCTACGATTTCATAGAGAATTCGTTCCGTATTTTCGGCAAGTTGGCTTGGTCGAAATGGATTCTTGAACAACCTGAGATTGATCGTTTTCAA
>NZ_SJFM01000214.1:0-340 GCF_029478545.1 Vibrio sp. 1180_3 | reverse complement strand
TAACGCCCAATTAAGTGGTGAACAACGCACTGGCCAAGCCACTGCATTGCACCTTAAAGCACTTTACCTGACGCATAGTAAAACTGCCACGCGTTGAGAATCCACTTGAATTGTTTGTTATGTGAATTTTACCGTGAACTCAAAGTAAATCACCGTAGAAATGAATAAATTTGAATAAGTTACGTAAAAAATGATGCTTACTAAAACCTAAATTTCACAGCGATCTGAGCCAAAGAGAGCCACTTACAGAATCAACAACAAAGAAAGCGCCCTTTCAGCAACCGCTAAATTTTTTGCGTCACCAGATTTTCAGAGCTGAATGTCAGCAAGAAAACCAGTC
>NZ_SJFM01000213.1:0-340 GCF_029478545.1 Vibrio sp. 1180_3 | reverse complement strand
TTTCATACATTTGACCATGTAATCGTAGAGTATCAGTCCGTTCGCTTTCGCCGTCTCGATGATGCTATACAGCAAAGCACTCGCATCAGCACCAAGCGGATTCGTCGAGAATAACCAATTTTTTCTGCCAATGACCAGCGATTTGATTGCGCGTTCCGCTCGGTTGTTGTCGATAGATAAATGCCCATCTTCAACATAGCGTATCAGCTTAGGCCACTGACCCAAGGTGTACTTGATGGCTTTACCAAGAGGACTCGATTCGATGACTTTCTGCGTGGTTAACCAGTCATAGAAGTCATCCAACATCGGTTTAGCCTGCGCTTGTCTTTCTGCCCAACGC
>NZ_SJFM01000212.1:0-341 GCF_029478545.1 Vibrio sp. 1180_3 | reverse complement strand
GGGGCGTGCGACGTGAGGTCGTATGAAGCGCTGTTCACCGCTTAATGTGTGAACCATCTGTATCACCAGATGAACCTAGGACTCTGAATAAAGTAGCGAGTCTGACAATGTAACGAAGGCTGGTCATGCACCAGTCGGGATCTAAATCGCGAGAGAACGATCCTCCTGATAACCACAATCGGGTGAGTGCTAGGTAGTCAGCATGATGAACATAAGTGAATCCGCATAAGGTGCGTTATATGATGAATCAGCGGAAGTGGTTAATACGCTGTGGCCAAAAGGCATGAGAGTCGGAAAGAGATTGCCCCGTGCTCTTTCGTGATCGTTGAACTCTCCGCACT
>NZ_SJFM01000211.1:0-344 GCF_029478545.1 Vibrio sp. 1180_3 | reverse complement strand
ACGTTTTCAGTGGTGAAGCCAAACATCTCGAACAACTGATCAGCAGGCGCTGACTCACCAAAGGTGGTCATACCGATGATCTTGCCGCCAAAGCCAACGTACTTGTACCAGAAATCCGCAATGCCCGCTTCAATCGCGATACGTTTAGTCACGTCTGCTGGTAATACTGCTTCGCGGTAAGCGGCATCTTGCTTATCGAATGCATCAGTAGCAGGCATCGATACCACGCGTACTTTCTTACCTTCTGCGGTTAGTTGCTCTGCGGCTTTCACTGCTAGCTCAACTTCTGAACCTGTCGCAATTAGGATTAGCTCAGGCTTACCATCGCTGTCTTTCAGGATGTA
>NZ_SJFM01000210.1:0-344 GCF_029478545.1 Vibrio sp. 1180_3 | reverse complement strand
TCCATGCCGAACTCAGAAGTGAAACGCAATAGCGCCGATGGTAGTGTGGGGCTTCCCCATGTGAGAGTAGGACATCGCCAGGCTTTAATTTCCGACTGGTCTCATTGAGACGAGTCACCATAATATTCTCATGAAAATGTGAGAGTTTTATGTTGACTTTCAAAGTGGAAAGCGTATTATACGCGTCCTGCTTAGGTGTTAAGGCACTGAAAGGCAAGCTCTTTAACAATATAAACCTATCAATCTGTGTGGGCACTCGTTGATGATAATCGAAAAAGATTTATCAATGAACTGAGTGACCAATCAGAATCAAGTTTACTTGATTTTGGCACAGTCAATTCATT
>NZ_SJFM01000209.1:0-345 GCF_029478545.1 Vibrio sp. 1180_3 | reverse complement strand
GCTAGCTTCAGAGTTTCTGCTTTAAATTCAGGGGAATGTTTAATTCTAGTTTTCTTAGTAGTCATTGTTCACCTCGTTAGTGATTGTACTCACTTAACTCAGTGTCCAAAACTGCTGGGGCGGATCACTTTGCTTTCAAACGGCAAAGTAAAACGGACAGCTGTGAAATTAAAACCTAATCCACGAAATGCGCTTGGCAAAGAAGAAATAACCGAGAGAATCACCATTCCTGAGCATGGTAATTTGCAAAGAATTCTATCGAAAAAGCCAACGACAGAGCACACGAAACGAATTTAAGAATGCATAAAATTCAACACCAAAGAAGCCGCGCCAACGAACTTAACA
>NZ_SJFM01000020.1:0-88481 GCF_029478545.1 Vibrio sp. 1180_3 | reverse complement strand
ATGACCAGCCTTCGTTACATTGTCAGACTCGCTACTTTATTCAGAGTCCTAGGTTCATCTGGTGATACAGATGGTTCACACATTAAGCGGTGAACAGCGCTTCATACGACCTCACGTCGCACGCCCCATTGTGTGTTAGGGAAAATACTCAGCATAAGGTAGCACCAATGAGTTTTCGATACTTTCCCTAATGTAGGGCCACAGAAGAGTGATGCTCACTTTCTCCCAAAACTGAGCGTTGCGTAACAAACTAGCAGCAAGCTTACATATGAATAGGTATGCGTTTGGAATTCCAGCAAAAGATAGTAAATATACACTACAAACATTACCATCTAAGAGTTACAACCTAACACATTGCTGAAAATATTCTTTTTACATTAAATAAAGAGATTTTGCTCTAACTCCAAAAGGCGCTTCTTTAGCAATAATCCACCACCATAACCAACAAGCTCTCCTTGGCTGCCTATGACTCGGTGGCAGGGAATTATAATCGCAAGCGCATTTGCTCCATTAGCATTACCAACCGCCCTAACTGCACTTTCATTTTCAACAAGTGATGCTAAATTTCGATATGTCGATGTTTCACCATATTTTACCTTGGCTAGTGCGTTCCATACCGATTTTTGAAAATCAGTGCCAACCATTAATAATGGGATATCAAATACACTACGTTCACCAAGAAAGTATTCCTGAAGTTGCGCCTTAGCATAATCCAAGACATTGTCATTTTTAGAAATAAACGATGCGTTAAGTCCACGCTGGATGCGTTTATCAACGGATTCTCTCATTTTTCTGTATCGAAAATCACACAAACAAAGTCTATCTTCATAAGATCCCAGAATGAACTCGGCATAAGGATGCTTAAAGTACTGTATATTAATTTGATTCATTGTAATTCTCATATTTAGGCATTAATTATCCGTGTTAATAATTAACATGAGTCCCTTGGCACTAATTTTTACAATAGTAATAAACAATACCTACCTCTTTTCTTTGGGGGAGGAAAAGGTAATCAATAGCACTGACAAGCAGGTGAACTGTCTTTAGTAAACAAAAGAAACCTGAAGTTTTACTTTCATTACTCGAACAAAGGAGCACACGAACCCGTTTGTTTAATATCAGCCAGTAGATGACCCAGTCGTGTGTAGATGGCATCATGGGCAAAGTTGCCCGTACTAATGCGCTTCACACCTATGTTTTTCAAGGTTTCTACGTTTGGTAATTCAGGCATCGACATCACATTGATTGGTAATGTGGTTGATGCAACCACAGCTTTAATATCGTCTATCGCAGTGATGCATGGAAAAAACAAACCATCAGCTCCTGCCTGCTGATAACATTTAGCCCGCTTAATTGCTTCTTCACGTGCGTTGTCTAAGTCTAATAAGAACGCATCGCAGCGTACGTTAATAAACACCTCAATTTGGCGTTTCTGCAATTGGGCACGTACATCGGATAATAGGGTGGCGAACTCGTCAGCTACAACCAGAGTTCTGGTAGTTTCCACTCGACTATCCTCAATATTGATGCCGACGGCACCAAGTTCGGTTAATTGCTGAATATGATCGGCAATAACTTCTGGAACTTGGTTAAACCCAGCCTCGATGTCTACACTCAGGGGCAGCAAACTAGAGGCTGCGATACGCTGAACAATAAACGCCAATTCACTGAAAGACATTTTTTCTCCATCTTCATAGCCCAACATACTAGCTATCGCCGCACTAGATGTGCCCAAAGCCTGATAGCCAGCTTTCAGAGCGCAATTTGCACTAGCGGCATCCCAGACATTCGCTAGTAATAATGGGGTAGCTTGTTGGTGAAGCTGTTTAAACTGTTGCATGGTATTAACCTCCTGAAAGGGAATGATGTTTGCTGAGCGTTTCTTGATTTTGATACATCTATTTTGTTGCCAAACTAAGATAAACACCAACGATACAAATCGACTTTTAACATAAGAAATACTTATAATACTCTACCAAACAGGCTCGTTGATTATGTATTATGCTTAAAAATATCAACTTATTAGTAACATTTGAGTGTGCAGCTAGGCACAATAGTTATAGTTTGGCTGCATCAGAACTTTGCATTTCTCAAGCTGCTGTTAGTCAACAAATGCGGCAACTAGAGCACCACCTTGGGTGTCGGTTATTTGCCCGAAAAGGCAAGCAAATGTTACTAAGTCAACAAGGACAATCTCTCTTCGACTGTACGCAGAAAGCACTTGGGATCATAAACCATGGACTCAGCCAAATTAATCGAGAAGATGTTGAAGGCGAACTCACCATTAGCTCTACTCAGGCCTTTACTACACTATGGCTGATGCCAAGATTGCAGCACTTTGCAGAATTGCATCCTGAAATTCAAATTCGTGTAGTTTCGTCTCCGAGTTATGATGACCTGAAGCAAGCACATATCGATTTGGCCATTCGCTTTGGCACAGAAGTAGAAAAGCATACACCACATAGCCTTGCATGCGAGTATTTTGGTGAAGCAAAGGTGTACCCTGTATGTGCTGCCGAGTTAATCACTAACTTGACATTAGACTCTCCTACCGATCTCCTTTCTACTTGGTTGGTGACTCTTGTAAACTCTGGATCTTATGGTTGGCAAGACTGGTTTGAACACGCTGGTGTAAAGGGGTACGAACAACATCGGAAATGGACCAAGGTAGACAGTACGGATATGGCGTTAAATGCAGTATTATGCGGTCATGGTGTTACACTGGCTGTCCCCTATTTATGCCAACGCCAACTTGATTCAGGTGAACTCGTGATCCCATTCGAACTACCACACCCTAATCCAGTGAAGCGTTATATGGTGTATGATCCACGTTCAACTAGATTAGCGCGATTAAAAGTATTTATGGCATGGCTAAAGAAAGAGATGCCTGAGCATAGAGCCTAAGAGTCAAAAAAGCTGAAATTTGATTTGTTCCCATTCGATTGAGAGAAAGCTTCATTGAATGGGACATAGCATGTTTTACTTTGGTTACTGAGAGCTAATCAAGCAGACTAATCACATCTCAGCAAATCCAAATTTTAATAGATATACCTAATTTTGCATCGATATGTAACTAAATGACAACGTTAAGCTTTTTGTCGAATGTTCAGAATGGTCCAAAAGTTATAAAAATCGCCACCAGTCGAAACGGTGGTGTTTTGCTATTTGGGATACGAGAAGTTATCCGAAGGATGAAATCTGTCTATCTAAGCTAAATTGCTTCTGTCCAATTATGAGTTTCGCTCAGTGCATTGATGGTGCATTGATGGAACTGGTGATTAACTCAAATTGTATGAATTTTGACATATATGCTTGACTTTTTACCAACTAAACCCTAATTTCTAGTGTAACAACTTCGTTCAACCGACTTTTGAGTCGTAGAAAAACTTGTTTAAATATCAACAAGTTAAAGTGATGGCGATAGCTTTCAAATCCCTATCTCTCCGCCACATTTAAAGAAAAAACCGCTGTTTTTACAGCGGTTTTTTCGTATCTAGATCCTCGAAAATCATCTTACACATATAGATGGCACAGATGTACTTATTGAGACTTCCGAATAGCGTTTACGACACTCGTATCGCGCCTCCTCTTCCATTACGTGAAAGCGGCTACCCTAAAGAGTTCACATTATTCTTTCTTACCCGTGATCGAAAGATTGCTTATCTAAGAAATATCGAACAGGTTCAACTACTTCATGCTCTTTTCGATAAAGCCAAAGCGACGGTATTAAGTTTTTCCGAGTTCAAAGCAGAACTGGCTGATGCCATTAATCAGTTGCGTCAAAACTACCGTTCCCAACCAGAAACCACGACTAATGCACCGATGCTTAGTGGCACTACCGCAGTAAAGACAGCATCACCCCGCTCTAGTGTTGGTAAAGAAGAGCTTAACCGACTCACTAAAGTGGCAGCGTATCGCTACCTGAAATACTCCTAACTGGGTATAGCGTCCCTAGAAGTGAGACCGGTTAATAATGAATTAAAATGAGCCCATCGTTTGGGTCTGATTACTCGTATTTACCGTATTATTGCTACCAGACTGCCACTCAATTAGAGCACCAGTATCGCTTTCCGAACGTTTTAAGCATTTCCATTCTAATAACTCGCCATTGGGTACTTGAACTGTACCTTGCCATGTCGGGTATGCCGAAGGGTCAAGTTCAACGGCTTGAGCCGAAGCCCAGTTGCCAAGCTCACTAACACTGCCAACGGCATAGACGCTTTGCCCCCACTGGGTATAACCGTTATTACAAGTAAAGGTCACGTCGATGAGGTCTGCATTACCACCACTTCCCGCCTTGCCATGCAAGACAATCGCTTCATTCTGATCAAGGTTTAGAGTCGCAGCCCCCTGCGAAACTGTAACACCATTGCTACCAACCAGACTGGTATAGTCGTTATCAGCTAGAGACAACGCAGAGATATTAATCGTGGTCGCGGCACCTCTATTTAATGCAACTAACACCACATCATCTTCAAATTTACGTTCATAAACCAAAACATCGTCATTGAGCCATTTCTGGTTGTAATCACCTTTCTGGATAGCGGTACTGGTTTTTCTCAATTCAGTCAGTGATTGAATGATCTTAAATGCATCGCTGTCCTGAGCGAAACTCGGCATAACTTCGCGGTTGTATGGATCACTACCAACCTGACCGAACGCATTAGTGGTAAAGTTAGCGCTATAGTGCTCAGTGCCGTAATAAATCGCAGGAATGCCGCGAACCATCATCGTAGCGACCAAACCGAGATCGACGCGCTGCAAATCAGTGTCCGTTTTTTCATTAGAGATTCCCCGTTGTTATTATTAACTACGCCGAGTAGGGTCGACGATGGATTAAATTATTTTCATTATAAAAATCAAAGATATGACAAAATTCAGTATTGAGATTGAAGCGGAAGGTTCGACCAATATCTGCAGTGGTGATCGACTGATCTTGCACACGGGCAATCAGCTCTTTGCCACCAACTGTAAAGTAGAGGTATTTTTCGTTACCTAGGTTCTCTACCACCGATAATTGGCCTTCAAAGGTGTTCAGTGTTTCACCCTCATGCGCCAGCGAGATATGCTCTGGACGGATACCGAAGCAGACCGGATTATTCACGTACTGCTCCAGTTCCGCTTGCATTGCTTTAGGGATCAGAATTCGAGCAGATGGCGCAATTTCGACCATTAGATTTTCACCATCACAGCGTAGTACGGTGTCGACGAGGTTCATCGCAGGAGAGCCGATAAAGCCTGCTACAAATCGGTTCGCGGGGTAGTTGTATAAGTTGGCAGGTGTATCAACCTGCATGATTTTGCCCTGATTCAATACACAGATTCGGTCACCAAGCGTCAAAGCTTCAGTCTGGTCGTGAGTCACGTAAATCATGGTGGCCGGGTTGCCTTCATCTTTGAGAGATTGATGAAGCTGAGCGATTTTTACTCTCATCGAGACACGAAGCTTGGCATCCAGGTTCGATAACGGTTCGTCAAACAGAAACACATCCGGTTTGCGAACAATGGCCCGACCTACCGCAACACGCTGACGCTGACCACCGGACATCTCTTTGGGCTTACGGTACAGCAGGTCGGTGATTTCGAGCTTTTCTGCCGCTTCCTCAACTCTTTTTTTAATCTCTTCTTTAGGCTTTTTAGCCATCTTGAGGCCAAAAGCCATGTTGTCGAAAACCGTTTTGTGTGGGTAAAGCGCGTAGTTTTGAAACACCATCGCAATGCCACGATCTTTAGGGGGCAAATCGTTCACTTTGCGATCACCAATACGAACGTCCCCCGATGAAATCGATTCAAGCCCAGCGATCATTCTCAACGTGGTCGATTTAGCGCAACCTGATGGGCCAACAAACACCATAAATTCGCCTTCATTGATTTCGAGATCGATCCCGTGCACTGCTTTAAAGCCGTTTTCATACTGTTTTTCTACTTGTTTTAGGCTAACTGTTGCCATGGGTACTCCAAATATAGCTTGATAAACTCATCGCTTACGGCACAGCTATTGTGCGTTAAGCGATGAACTTAACACCGCCAGAGTCACTCTGGCGGTGTGGTATTACTGACAAGTGGCTATCATGGCTCGAACGGGGGTTTTGTCTTCACCAATTTGAATTGACCAAACGTATTTACCATCTACGGGAATATCGACGCGGGTATTTTTAGCAAAGCCACCACGCTTGAGGGCAACTTCTTGGTCGACGCCTATTTCTCGTCCTGAAACCGTGTATTGTGGATTCCAGTTCATGGTGGCGAACTGAACATTGACCATTCCCGCTTTCTCTTGATGAACAACCTGATAGATACCATCACCTTTATGGCTCATTTCACGGTCCTCAAGGTGAATCCACTGACCTTCATCAAATGTCCCAACCACAAACAACGATGGGCGAATCGGACCGCGATCCTCAACCGTTGGCAAATCGCATTTCGCCAGCAGGTTATCCGCATTGGTTGGTAATACTTGACTGGTCGTGTCACTGGTACTGGAACAACCAGCAGCAAACGCACTAAGTAGCAGAGGTAGCATGATTTTTTTCATCATAAATCCTTATTTTTAATTCAGTTTAACGGCCAATGAATAGGCGTTTTAACCAATGGGTTGGCTGGTCAGTTTTTTGGCCACGATTAGATTGTTTGGCACGATCAAACTGACGAGTAAGCTTGTTGAGAACAGCGAGGTTCTTGTAATACGCACGAGCCTCCTTGGCCGGATAGCCAAATAGATCACTATGAGCAGGAAATGACTGACTAACGCCAGATTTAGCTTTGATAACAGAATGATCGCCAATGGTAATGTGGCCTGCGGTGCCAGCCTGACCATGAACGATGACATGGTTACCTAATCTGGTATGTCCCGCTAAGCCGACCTGAGAAACCAGTAGACAGTGTTGGCCTACGTGACAGTCGTGACCAATTTGGACCAAATTATCTATCTTAGTCCCTTTACCTATCACGGTATCACCTAACGTTCCTCTATCGATGGCGTTATTGCAGCCGATCTCGACATCTTCTTCGATGATAACGCGTCCAATACTTTCCACTCGCTCAAACTGACCATTGAGACCATTCATATATTCGAAACTGAAGTTACCAATAGCGTTGTTGGAATCAATGGTGACGTTATTGCCAATCACAGTCCCCTCTTTAATCACGGTGTTAGCATGAATGGCAACATTGTCACCGATAGTGACACCATTCATTATTTTAACGCCGGGCATAAAATGGCAATTTTTCCCTATTTGGCAGTGCTGCCCTATATAGACATCTGGATTGTCCGAGGTATTACCTTGTTCAAACAATTGATACTTATGCACTTTGTAATAACGTAACAATGCATTAAGTGTGTCCGCTTTAAGTGACTCAATCACTATTTTGCATTTTGCTTGGCTAGATAAGATGTTCGATGGTCCTATGATCACGTCCGCTTTTGATTGATCAATGAGCTTGAGTTCAGCTTTAGAGAAGACAATCGCCAATCCACCCTCATTAGGGCTGTTGAGCGGCACAATCGTATCCACAGATAAACTCGGGTCACCATCTATCTGACCCCCCATCAATTGAGCAATTTCTGAAACCGTGATCATAGGAATTCCTTATGCAAATAAACCTGTTTTACAGGCGGTAGATAGCCTGAAGCAAAAAGGTGTTTTGCTCGACAACCTTTTCTTCGCCAGCAAGTTGGGTGAAAGTCTCAGTATCTTGTGCCCATTCGTATTCACCTTTAAGTAGCCAGTTGTCACCAACAGACTGCTCGTAACCCATGGTCGCTTTGCGAATATCTTTAAAATACTGCTCTCCCGAAGCCCAACCTTCTGTATGTTTGGTTTCGTTATCACCGTATCGAGCGCGCACGTATAAGGTACCAGCATCTTCAAAGCTGTACTGCACAATCGGTTCAATATACTTCTCGGTAAAATCGCTCACTTCGTTGATTGAACCCTGGCCGTTACGCGCTTCATTATCTTTGATCTGGTAATAAAACTCTGCGCCGAGTTCCCAGTTACCAAAGCGCTTATAAGGTTTGAACAAAATGGAGTAACCTTCTTCAACACGAGTTCCCCACGCCGATTTATCTTCATCGTTGTAGAGATACTCAAGGTTAAACTGGAAACCCGCATCATGCTCATTGCTGTAGTAATTGAAGTAAGGGCGTAAGCTGTGCTCAGCGTTCTTAGTACGTAGGTTGCTCACGCCAGCAGTGGTCGCAATCGTACCCAATGTATATTCAAGGTCGTAAATAACCCCGGTTTCAAAACCATTCGGCAGCGAGAATTTTTTGTCTATTGAAATGAGGTGCTTAAAGCCATCTTCTGTCTCTGTATACGATCGGTCCTGACTGCGTTTGACGCGGTCAGACAATTTAAATGCGTACAGAGCAGAGAAATTCCAGTGAGCATTTTTATAAAAAACCCCAAGAACTTCATGGGTGGTCGTGCGTTCATTTTCAGTCTGGCCGCCCCACGTTTGATAATTCGTGATGTCTTTATCTTCAATTTCAATCGACGTTCCAACATGCCCGCCAAAATCTAGGGCCTGAGTCAGAATGTTGCCTCCCATTGGTTGGGGAGCTGGGCCATTATCCGCAGCAAAGGCAGTGGGTGTAGTACTCAGAGCGCAAGCAATGCTGAGCGAAAGTGCAGTCCTGTTCACAGTATGTCCTTAACCTCATTGAGGTGGATTCTATCTATATTAATCGGGTATAAAGTAGTAGTTCAGCCTGAACGCCTAACTATTGTTCTGCATCTGAATAATATTTGCTCGGTGAATAAGAGTTAAATGAGATCTTGGTCACTTGCATCTAGGTTATAATTTGACACAAATCACTAAAACCAAGGTTTAATCAGAGTTAATACTCACTGACGATAGAAATAAAATTAACCATATAACTGTGCGTTAACTTGTTAAAATCCTTTACAAGACAAACACTTTAATAGATTCAGATCACATTTAGACGCTATTTTAAGCAATTTTCAATTGACTAAAAAATCGATCGGGCTCAGTTTAGTAGTATACCTTGAACTACTAAATTGGATGCAGCAATGAAAACCAAATTATTGACCAGCCAAATACTACTTACCACTCTTGTTAGCGCCTCTGTCATGGCACAACCGATTGAACCTGAACCAGATGCAAATTTGTTAATCTGGACCGATCACACCACTGTCGATTACATGAAGTACGCCGCCCACCAATTCAATCAAGACCTTGGCTACCAGGTGACGTTTGATTTCCGTGGTCTGGCACCGATTGATGCAGCTTCAAGATTAATTCAGGATGGAGGCTCCGCTCGCGTTGCAGATGTGGCCGAAATTGAGCATGACCTACTTGGCAGATTAGTGGTCGCCGGTGGTGCGATGGAAAATTTAGTCTCTGCGGAACATGTCAATTCACATTTTTTACCAAGTGCGGCCAATGCAGCCCGATCTGAAGGCAAGGATTACGGATTTCCGGTCAGCTTTGCTACCATTGCTCTGTTCTACAACAAAGATCTTCTTCCACAAGCCCCTGAATCATTTGAAGAGATCATTGAGTTCTCTAAGTCATTTAATGACAACAAAGAACATAAATATGCTTTGTTGTGGGATGTGCAGAATTACTATGAGTCACGCATGTTTTTGACCCTATATGGTGCCTACGAGTTTGGTGATAATGGTACCGATGCCAAGGATATCGGCATTGCATCTGAAAAAGCTCAGCAAGGCTTACAAGCGATGAAGAAACTGCAAACAGCCAACAGTGCTAACCCAATGGATATGCGTAATCCACAGGTTAGACGGGGTTTATTCAGCGAAGGTAAGGTCGCGGCGATTATCGATGGCCCGTGGGCAATTCAAGGCTATCAAGCATCTAAGGTTAACTATGGTGTGATTCCAATCCCTACTCTAGATGGTAAACAGCCAAGAACTTTTTCGACGGTCCGCCTAGCCGTTGTCTCCTCTTTTACAAACTACCCTAAGGCTGCCCAACTGTTCGCGAAATACCTCAGTAGCGACAAAATGCTCAAAACACGTTATGAGATGACCAAATCTATCCCACCAGTCCAATCGGTGATGGAAGAGATCATCGTTGATGCCGATGAGGCCACCTACGCGATCATCAGTCAGGGTTATTTTTCAGATGCAATGCCGTCAATACCCGAAATGGGCTACTTGTGGTCACCAATGGCCAGTGCGATGACTTCGTTATGGGTCAACGACAAGTCACCAGAGAAGGTGTTAAAGCGCGCAGAGTCAGTGATCAAAGAACAGATCAGTTTACAGGAGTAAGACATGCTGTTGTCTCAAACTCGAATGCAACCAGTGTTCAATATTTCCGCTTTGATTATGGGCTTAACGCAAATGCGTCAGGGCCACTGGGTCAAAGGGTTGGTTTGGTTGCTGATCCAAATACTTTTTGTCGTCAACATTCCAGAACTTAGCTTAGCGTTAAAGCAACTTATAACTTTGGGAGATGTCGCCCAAACCCGTGAAGGTTTTACCATTATTCAGGGCGATCATTCTGTATTTTTATTGGTAGAAGGGGTCATTGCTCTCATCGCGGTGTTTGTCTTCCTTTGTCTTTATGTACTCAACATCAATGACGCTAAGTCATGTCAGCCTTGCCAGCTGGCAGCGATTGAGCAGATTAAAGCGATATACGACCGACAGTTTGCCTTACTGGTACTTTCACCAGCGATGTTAACCAGTATCGCTTTTATCATTATGCCCATTGTCATCACGGTACTGGTCTCTTTTACCAACTACTCAGCGCCTAACCACATTCCGCCAAGGAACTTGGTTGACTGGGTCGGGTTTAAAAACTTTATCGCCTTGTTTGAACTTAGAATTTGGTCAAATACCTTTATTGGCGTTGCCACCTGGACGGTGATGTGGGCCATTTTAGCCACCATCTGTACCTGCGGCTTTGGCTTTGTACTAGCACTCGCGTTATCAAACAAAAATATTAAGGCGAAAAAGGCTTGGCGCTTTGTGTTCATATTACCTTATGCCATCCCTGCATTTGTTACTTTGCTGATGTTCCGGTTGCTACTCAATGGCATTGGTCCGGTCAACGCGACCCTAAATAGCTGGGGCTTTGATTCGGTCGCTTTTCTGTCTGACCCGTGGATGGCTAAAGTGACCGTGATTGCCGTAAGCGTCTGGGTAGGTGCTCCCTACTTCATGCTGCTCATTTCCGGTGCCTTAACCAATATTCCTCAAGATCTTTATGAAGCCAGTGAAGTCGATGGCGCAAACAAATTCCAACAGTTCAGGGAAATCACTCTGCCGATGGTATTACATCAAGTGGCCCCCTCTCTGGTTATGACTTTTGCACATAATTTCAATAACTTTGGCGCAATTTTCCTATTGACCGAAGGTGGCCCTATCAACCCAGAGTATCGATTTGCCGGACACACTGACATCTTGATCACTTGGATTTACAAATTAACGCTCGATTTCCAGCAGTACCAAATCGCGTCGGTGATTTCGATAATTATTTTCTTGTTCTTGTCAGTGATTGCAATCTGGCAATTCCGACGGATGTCCTCGTTTAACGATGATGTAGGGATGAAGTAATGAAGTTTCTATTGCAAAAATTAGCCACTGGCTTGATCTATCTGTTCCTCTTTACCAATGCGGCACTCGTACTAGGCCCGGTTCTCTGGACAGTACTGGCGTCATTCAAACCGGGAAGCAATATGTTCAGCTCATCGTTTTCCGGATGGGACTTTTCGCTAGAACATTATGTGGCACTGTTTCAAGACACTCCTTACCTCCAGTGGTACCTCAACACCTTCGCACTGGCGACTGCGAATATGATCATATCGCTAGTGGTGGTGACCATGACCGCCTACGTATTTTCACGCTATCGATTCAAAGGTAAACGCAATGTATTGATGGGCGTTCTCGTCTTGCAGATGTTCCCAGCCTTTTTATCGATGACAGCGATTTACATCCTGCTCTCCAAACTCAACATGATCGATACCTACGCGGGGTTGCTATTCGTCTATGTTGCAGGTTCGCTGCCATTTATGACCTGGTTAGTGAAAGGCTACTTTGATGCGATTCCTACTTCGCTCGATGAAGCTGCAAAAATCGACGGTGCGGGACACATGACTATTTTCATCGAAATCATCTTACCTTTGGCTAAGCCTATATTGGTCTTTGTTGCTCTGGTGTCGTTTACCGGCCCATGGATGGATTTCATTCTGCCGACACTTATCTTACGTAGTGAAGAGAAAATGACCTTAGCCATTGGTATATTCAGCTGGATCACCTCTAACTCTGCAGAAAACTTCACCCTATTCGCCGCAGGATCGCTGCTTGTCGCAGTGCCGATTACTTTGCTTTTTGTCGCGACTCAAAAACACATCACCACAGGCTTGGTGAGTGGCGCAGTAAAAGAATAATAACAGGACCATTATTTATGATTACCCGAAGCTCACTTATACACACCGTCAAAAGTGCTGACAGCTACGCCTATGATGAGAAGACTTTGCACCTCCGATTAAAAAGTGCCAAAGGCGAAATTGATCGTGTTGGCTTATGGATAGGGGATCCTTATCGATGGGCAGAAGGAGGATTAGACGGTGGTAACCTAGGTGGCAGTGATGCCCACGGTTGGGTCGGTGGCAATGAAATTCCCATGCAACTAGAAGGTGTCACTGAGCATCACGACCACTGGTTTGCGGAATTTACACCACCAAAGCGCCGTAGTCGTTACGGATTTATCCTGTATGGCAAAGATGGTGATAAGATAGTGTTCGGCGAAAAACGTACTGTTGATCTCGACTGTCAGGCAATCGAAGAAAAAGAACTGAGCAATCTGAGTAACTTTTTCTGTTTCCCTTACATCAATCCAAAAGACGTTCTTAAGACACCTGACTGGATTAAATCAACTGTTTGGTACCAGGTTTTCCCTGAACGATTCGCCAATGGCAGGCCAGAAATAAGCCCTAAAGGTGCCGAACCATGGGGCTGTGTGCCCACGTCTCGCAACTTTATGGGTGGCGATCTTTGGGGAGTGATTGAACACCTTGATTACCTGCAGGAATTAGGCATCAACGGCCTCTATCTCTGTCCTATTTTTACCGCGAATACCAACCACAAATACGATACCGTAGATTACTTTAACGTCGATCCTCATTTTGGTGGCAACGAGGCATTTAGAACTCTGATTCAAGAAGCCCACGAGCGAGGCATGAAAGTCATGCTCGATGCAGTCTTCAATCACATCGGGGACCAACATCCATTTTGGTTAGATGTGGTGAACAATGGTGAGAAATCGCCGTACGCAAATTGGTTTTGGATCAATCAGTTCCCAGTTTACCCTGAGACTGACAAGTCAGAATGGGATTGCTGGAACTTTAACTACGAAACCTTCGGTAATGTACTTGAGATGCCCAAACTCAACACTGAACATCCGCCGTGCCGCCAGTACCTATTAGAGGTCGCCCGTTATTGGGTCGAAGAATTTGACATCGATGGCTGGCGGCTGGATGTGGCCAATGAAGTCGATCATCAATTCTGGCGCGAGTTTCGTCACGTCGTCAAACAGGTGAAGCCCGATTGTTACATTCTCGGTGAGATTTGGCATGAAGGTATGCCTTGGCTGCGTGGTGATCAGTACGACTCACTGATGAACTACCCGATGACTCAAGCCATCACCGATTACTTTGCGCTTGATGCACATAACAAACAGCAGTTTATGGAAACAGTGACCAGTGCTTATTTGGCCTATCCGCGTAACGTTAATGAAGCGATGTTTAACTTGCTTGAAAGCCATGATACGACCCGATTGATTAGCCTTTGTGGTAAAGATCTTCGTCGAGCGAAACTGGCGTATCTGTTCATGTTCACTCAGGTTGGCGCTCCCTGTATTTATTATGGTGGCGAAGTCGCTATGGAAGGGCAAAAAGGCATGGGGCTTGAAGATAACCGCCGCTGCATGAACTGGTCTCCTAATCAGACAGAGCTCGATTTCAAAGCCTTCATTCAACACCTAATTGAACTTAGAAAAAGTGATGATTGCTTTAACCTGCCATTTATTAACTGGCTCGATACTCATCATCCAGCTGTCGTCGGCTATCAACGCGGTTCAAGACGCTTCTTGCTCAACAACAGCGAATCGCCAGCGACCGTAGAGCTTGATGGTACTGACATCAACTTAGCGGCTTACGGATACTGGTACAACTAAGCGAGGACAATGTATGTATCTAGGGATCTCGATAGATAAGATTCAACTCAAAGCGACGGTACTCGATGCGCAACTTAATACCTTGTATTCAAGTCAGCAGAGCCTTGCTCACACCGCACAAGCGGTGAAGCAGCAGGTATTTCAGGTAGTAGACAACTTCCAATGGATTTACAGTTCCTTCTGTTGCATTGGGTTGGCGATAACCGGTGAAGTCCAAGATCAGCTTGAGCAGCATCAACTGGTTTTAGACACCTTGATTGAACAGCACTATCGAATCCCTTGCAGTCAGACTAACTTTGTTGAGGCTGGGTTACACAACTCTCCTGAGGTGTTATCGGAGATAAAGATTGGAGATGTACTCTGCGTTGTGGTTGATAATGAGTGTGAACTTTACTGCTATACCAGAACTCGCAGAGGCATCCCCCAACGCACTATGCGATCTATCCCATGGGCACACGTTGCTTTACCTGGCTACGATTTCGTCCTAGATGGTCTGGTCCCCGCATGCCCCTGCAACAGTGAAGCGTGCACTGAACAGTTTGTTTGCGTCTCAGGGTTAGAGCGACAGTATGAACAGATCCTGCTTCAACGAGCAAACGTGAAAGAGATTTTTAGCGCTCTGGATTCTGGCGACCCTATCGCCGCGCGTACATATCGACGCTACATTGATCAGTTAGCGCGCGCGCTCACACCACATATCGAACAGAACTTACCCAAAAGTGTGTTAATGCTTGGCAGCGTATCGCGCTATGCGCCGATCTCAAGTGACCTCAGAGTGGCACTAAGTCGCTATTGTACTCTCTCTCCGCTTCCGACAATAATGGCTCTGCCTTATGAGGATTTTTCGATTGCTCGCGGCGCAGTTCAAACAAAACCGCAACGACTTGCACGTCAAGTTAGGCTCAGAGCTTAACCAGTGATAACCTAACCAAAATGGAACACAATATTGAATAATTTTAGAGGGCAAACCGTGTCAGACTTGGTGACAAAGTTGATGAATTTTGGTTTTACAAAAACGGACTCCTTGGTATATATCAACCTTCTCAAAAACGGTTGTGCCAGTGGTTACAAGATCGCGAAAGATATCTCGTTGTCGCGTTCTTCTGTTTACTCTTCCATCGACAACCTATACAAGAATGGTTATATCTTTATGTCTGATGGCGATACCAAAGAGTACGAAGCCAAATCACCTGAACTTATCTTTAACCAGATCGAGAAAAACACGGTAGAAAACATTCATATCCTCAAAAAAGAGCTGTCACGAATGATGCTCACTGAGGAAAAAGAGTTTGTTTTCAATGTCTCTGGTATAGACAACTTGGTGCAAAAAGCCAAAGAGGTGATCGAATTGGCGCAGGTGGAAATATACTTAAACACCGATTTCCAACTCGACCCAAGATTCTCACCAGAATTAAACGATGCTGCTGAGCGTGGGGTGCGCATTATCGCTTTCTCGTTTAATCGCATTGCTGTACCTCATGCAAAGATTGAACTTTATGCTCGCTCTGATATTGAAGAAACCGAATACCCTTCGCACCGCTTTATGCTTGTTGCCGACATGAAGCAAGGCTTAATGTTCTCACACCGTGAAGAAGCTGTCGGCTTGTATACCAACAACCGCCTGTTGGTCAAGATGATTGCTGAACACATCCACAGTGATATTTACCTCACTGAATACGAAAAGCTGGCTCCAGAAAAGCGTATCCGCATCGGCACAATTCACGAACTGGACAATGCGATGGTTCATGACGATATGAAACGTCAGCCCCATGAAATTACTCCGTAAAGGCAGATAGCTCTACCCAGTACACATTGTAAACACTTCAAATACAGAATATAAAGATATTGGACTTCCATCTTTATTGCTGCGATTAGAAGATAATTGTTGGATTATAGCTACTTTAGAAGCTCAATTTAGTCGTGGTGTAAATTTGTAAAGATCGCCATAGGATATAGCACCAGTTTATGACCGGTTAAATTAACTGAAGTGACGCCATACCAGCAATTTAAGGCTTCAAGATACTTTTTCTAATCACGCAGCAGCTTGTTATGCAATAGCTCTAGCTCGTTCTGTCACAAAAGTGTGACAGGTATTAGTTGAGCTTGGAAGGTTAGTAAGTTCAGTAACTAACTTGCTAACCTAACGTTATGAGGTAAGTCATCGGATTTATCTTGACGCTAAGCTATGAAGCGGGCTTTAATCTGTACCAGACAGATGACTAAATTGATTTTCTTTAAATCTAGATAACCAATTGTAAAATAATCGTATTTTTTCCCGTTGGATTTAAATCCCTATCTCTCCTCCAAATTTAAGCTCCTGCTTTATCAGGGGCTTTTTGCGTTTTGAAGCAATCAAATGTCACCTGAATACACATAGCTGATACATATGTATTGGGCTGATTACTCCCCTACTGATTTGTTTATTTATCCTCTTTTAAAGGATAACCAATACGTTAATGTAGGACCATACGCCATAACTTAGTCCTATATCTAACAATGACTAGTAAGACAACTAACCAGCTTACACTCCCACCACTGTCTTGTTGTGGTGCAATACTTGGTTTCGCTTGCTCAACCAAAGTCCGTACACCATTTCGGGTTTCGACATAATACTTGGGTAGTTCAACATTGGTAATGACTCGGTTTATCCAGGACTGATAGTCATAAAGTTCCGTAAATACCGAAGTTACGGGTTGGCTACTGTCGCCACAAATTGCCGGGCCAAAGCTAGTTAAACCGATTTGTATATATTGAAAGCCGTTAAACCAATACACAGGACCACCTGAATCACCTGAGCAGGTGGAATTCTTATAAGAACCATTTAATGCCCCATCAAAACAGATGTGAGTTGATGTCAAAGCTGAGCCATAATATGCAGCGCACGTTGCATGATCGACAAAATCAAGCGTTGTCTCTTGCAGTCGAGTACTACCGAAAACATTCCCAGCAATAAGACCATGACCGATAGTTCTATAAACACCATTCAATGGATAGCTGTCATTAAGTTGAACATTGAGAAGGCTAGAATAGTCAGTAACGTTCAGGGGTGTTTCTAACTTAATTATCGCAATATCATCTTGCCATAACGTTTCTTCAGTACCGACGTAGCTATCGAGGTAATAGAAAGCCGACGCACGTGACTGTTGGATATTGCCGTACGGAAAATCTGCGGCATCATCAAGTTGTGGTACAACTACGGTATAAAGCATCGTGTCTGGTTCATTATAAATACAGTGGGCAGCTGTCAGAATGAACTGGTCGTTGATAATACTTGCACCGCAAAAACTACGAGTACTGTACTGCGTAGTAGTTTGATAGAAAAGACTCGCGAATGAAGGGTATGTTGCCGAAGTGGTATCCGTACCATTCACAATATAAGGTTGAATGTCGACCGCGCTTACGCTGGCAGAAAAAAGTAAAACCAATAATATCCGTTTATGCATAAGCTCACATCTTCGTTTTAAGATCATATTAATCGTCACCGCTAATAAGTATAGCTGTGAATAGGGACTATACCCTTCCTACTTGAAGTTGTTTGGGTATATGAATGTAGAATTAAACGACCTAACTAACATAGATTCCTTGAAAAGCCAGTCAGTTGACTGGCTTGATTGCATTATACGTCAGGATAACCCTGTGGATTGTTCGATTGCCAACGCCACGTATCTTCCGTCATTGCTTGTAAGGTTCGCTTAGCTTCCCATCCAAGTTCGGTGATTGCTTTAGTTGGATCAGCCCAACATTCAGCAATGTCGCCTGCACGACGTTCGACTAATTGGTAAGGTATGGTTTGACCTGAAGCTTGTTCAAATGCTTTGACCATATCAAGTACACTGTAGCCATTACCTGTTCCTAGGTTATAGATATGCAAGCCTGATTTTTCACCCACTTTTTCAAGAGCAGCAACATGTCCATCCGACAAATCCATCACATGGATGTAATCACGAACACCAGTACCATCTTTTGTTGGGTAATCACTACCAAATACCGACAAAAATTCTCGTCGACCGACCGCGACTTGTGAAACGAAAGGCATCAGATTATTGGGAATTCCTTGTGGATCCTCGCCTAATTCGCCCGATGGGTGTGAACCAACAGGGTTAAAGTAACGAAGTAGCGTAATGCTCCAGTCAGGGTTAGCTTTTTGGAAGTCGGTCAAACACTCTTCAACCATCAATTTACTGCGGCCATAAGGGTTGGTGGCACTGGTCGGGAAATTTTCGGTGATCGGCACTGAAGCCGGGTCGCCATAAACGGTTGCAGAGGAACTGAACACTAATGTCTTCACCTCTGCTTCTCTCATCGCTGACACCAGTACCAATGTACCATTAACGTTATTGTCGTAGTATTCCAGTGGTTTCTCTACTGACTCACCCACTGCTTTCAAACCAGCAAAGTGGATTACCGCTTGGATATCATGCTCTTTCAGAACATTGATAAGTTGTGATTTATCACGAATATCCCCTTGAATAAAGGCTGGTTTTACACCAGAGACTTTTTCTATACGTTCTAACACTGACGATTTGCTGTTATACAAGTTATCAAAAATAACTGGTGTCATTCCTGCTTGAATCATTTGGATGCAGGTATGGCTACCGATATAACCCATCCCGCCCGTTACTAATACATTCATTTTAATAAACCTTCCGACGTTGATGGCACAATGTTAACCAGTTTCCACCAAAATTTCATTTATAAATCAATCTTCTTTAAACTTTCTCTATCAACCAAAATATAACGCCCTTTACCAGACGACTTGGCCATATACATCGCAGAATCTGCCGCTTTAAGGATGCTATCTAAGCTTTCGTTGGCATCATCAATGAAATAAACACCAATACTCACACCAACCTGCAATACTTTGCCATGATAAACGATATTCTGTGTCAACAAATCCAGTAAGCGCTGCGCCAATAATGCGACACTCATGCGATCACTCGGAATAACAACAAGCACAAATTCATCTCCCGATAACCGGGCTACCATATCTTGGCTCCGTACCTGTGACAACAAACGCTCTGCCACTTGTTTTAACACCTCATCCCCAGCATCATGTCCATGCGTATCGTTTACTTGTTTGAACCCATCTAAATCAAGATAAAGCAACGAAAAGCTCTGCAGTTGCTGCTTATTTTTAACTAAAATTTCATCTAATCGACGATAAAGATGGGCACGGTTTGCTAACCCCGTCAGTGAGTCATGATGAGCCAAGTGCTCAAGCCGCTCCATTTCTTTCAGGTTAGACAAGTCAGATAACATGAAAACAAAGTCATAACGATGGTGATTATCTTGCCGAGTAATGCGATTCACTTTGACAAACATCGGTACTAACGTGCCATTTTGATGCTGCTCCCAGATTTCGCCCTGCCACTGGCCATAATTCATCACAGAGGATGTAATGGTCGGCATTAATGAGGTGAACTGCTGCCATGACAACACCGAGCTCGGCTTATGATTCACTAATCTCTCAGCAGGATAACCAAGTAAGCGCGTCACGGCAGGGTTAACCATGGTAATCACGCCGTCTTGGTTAATCACCATTAACCCATCTTGACTGTTTTCAAATACTCGTGCCGCCAATCGTTGACGACTAAGCGCCGCCTCGATATCGGTGACATCTTGAATGGCGAAAAGCATTTGACCAGGACGAGATAAAGCTCGGCTGCTCAGTTGCAATAGCTGCAGTTGTTGAAAAACGTCTTTTACCGTAATAAGTTGTTCATCCAATTGCGCTCGGTTGATGATCGCACTTCGGATAGTATCAATCTCATCGCTATTCAGTATATTGAGTAAATTTTCACCTTTTAGATACCCAGGTGTACATTTAAATACGTGATTAGCCGCACCATTAAAATGGAGGATCACGCCAGAATCATTGACCACAATCAACGCATGCTGAACCGTTTCCACCACTTCATTGGCAAATGATTTTTCTTGCTCGAGTTTATCTAAAGTAAATAGAACCTGAGTCTCTCTTTTTTCCAGCCGGTCAAGCATCGTATTGAACGCGGTAACTAACTCTCCAATTTCATCATCGCTGTGGCTAACCAACTGTTTACGCTCGCGGTGTTCAATAAATAGACACATCGCTTGATTGAGCGAAAAAACTGGGTCAACAATCAATTTTTGCACCATCAAATACAACGTAATACCGCACACAAGCAGCAATACGAAAAAGAAAAAGGCGTTATACAAAACAGTTTGGTAAATTTCATCAAACGATTGTTTCGATATCGTAACTCTTAAAAAACCAGCCTTCTCATTTTCAATAATTATTGGGACGCGTAAGTAAATAAAATTTTTCGAGACTACGTAGCTGCGCAGTCTAATGTGATTGCGTTGCGCTTCGTTAGGTATCGGCGCGATAAAATTGTTGCTTTCGTATATTCCTGTTAATTGTTCATTGTTATCAAACAGCTTTACGCGTACCACATCGCTATCGGCAGCAAAAGCCGATAATATCTCTTGAGCGGTGTAACTATCACCAAATAGCACCGCAATCTGCAGGTTATACGCTACCCCTTTAGATAGCACTTGCACCCGTTCAATCAACTCCGCTTGCTTTTGCTTTAATTCCGTTGAGATGCTGAACCACTGAGAGCCTATGAAGATCGCTGTCATAAAAAATAAAATGGGGAGCATCAATTTAAATCGTAGGGATAAATGACGAAACATAGCTATTGCCCCTCGACTGTCTGCACAATGCATCGAATACTCATTACGTTTTTATTTTCCATCGAATCCTTTACCAACCAGAATGACTCCGCGGAGCAGTAAGTTCTATAAGTACTAGCAGCCTCCAAAGCCTCACCTTTCATGCAATGAATCGATAGAGTGGCGACTTTCGCAATTCTTATATAAGGAAAGTCTATTATTTCATTTATCAATATCTTATTGTGGCAAAAGGTATAGGTAAGTGATGGATAATTCCTCAAACAATGAATCGGATCACTGTTTATTGGGTACAATTCCTGCAATTTAATCAGAAATAAGGCAACCAGGACGACATTATTGGTGACAAAACGAATAATTACGCTTAATTGCGATATGGGAGAAAGTTTTGGTGCTTGGAAAATGGGCGCCGATGAACTGGTGATGCCTTGGATTGATATGGCCAACATTGCCTGTGGTTTTCATGCTTCTGACCCACATGTAATGAGCCAAACCATCGATCTCGCCATTCGTCATGATGTCATGATTGGGGCGCACCCAGGCTACCCTGACCTACAAGGCTTTGGCCGCCGTTCGATGCGCTTTAATGAAGAAGAAATTTGTGAGCTTCTAATCTATCAAATTGGTGCACTCAAAGCTTTGTGCGAAAGTAAAAACACGCAAGTCAGTTATGTGAAACCACATGGTGCGCTCTACAACGACATGATGCGTGATAAATCTATATTCCGCGCAGTGGTCGATGCCGTTTCCTGCTTCAATGTTCCACTTATGATATTGGCATCCAGTAATAATCAAGATTACCTTGATGTAGCAGACCATTACGATGTGCCACTGCTGTTTGAAGCTTTTGCTGACAGAACTTATCTTGCTAATGGCATGCTAACACCAAGAACGCAAACCAATGCTGTGCTTAGCAATGAAGAGGCGATTATTAACCAAATTAAACAGATCGTTCACTATGGCAAAGTAACCAGCGCTGATGGTTTTGTGATCCCAATTGAAGCGGACACCATATGCGTTCACGGCGATAACCAAGATGCCATTGAGCTGATTGAAAAAATTCGCCACTGTTTAGAGTAGAAATTGCTCCGTACTTATCACACTGACAAGGAACGTCCATTGAAACTCAATTTCTCCATTGAACCCATCGCGGAATGCAGCCTTCTTATCCGTTTTGCACACCCTGCATCGACGCGGCTGTCATTGGATATTGGAAATATTGCCCAGAACATCACGGAGCAACTTCAGCATTGCATCATGAATGTCACGCCATCCTATAACTCAATATTGATCGACTACCTCCCCTATCGAATTTCACAAGCTAAACTTGAATATCTGTTACTCAATACTCTACAAACCGTGACGTCACACGATACAAAATTACCTGACTGTATTGAGTTGCCGGCTTATTATGATCTGCAAGTCGCACCTGACTTAGCTCGGTACCATCAAAAGGGGCTCTCCACTGAACAGGTCATTGAACTGCATACTCAACGAATTTACACCGTTTGTGCGATTGGCTTTACACCCGGCTTCGCCTTTATGACTGATGTTCATGATGACCTAGTCATGCCTCGTCATACAACACCTCGCTTATCGATTCCAAAAGGCAGTGTCGCCATTGCCGAGTCACAAACAGCGGTCTATCCAAGTCGTTCCCCGGGAGGCTGGAATATTATCGCCAATTGCCCCTTATCTCTATTTGATGCAAACCGTGCCCCAATGACGCCTTTTACCATCGGGGCACAAGTGAAGTTTACGTCAATTTCTGTCGAGGAATATAGCGCACTCGGTGGGCAACTTATTGATCGTGGGGATTTCAAGGAGACCAAGGCATGAATGCGGCTTTACGTGTAATCAAACCTGGACAGCTCAGCTTAATTCAAGACTTTGGGCGCTTTGGCTTAAGCCATATTGGCATTGCTCAATCAGGCCCTGTTGATGACTATGCGTACAGTTGGGCAAATCATTTATTAGGTAACGAGGTTAACTTACCCACCTTAGAAATAACCCTTGGACAAGCCGAATTCAAAATAGAGCATGCCTGTATGCTCGCTATCGCTGGGGGGAACTTGTCAGCAACCTTAGATGGGAAGCCTATCGACAACTGGCAAAGTTTTGGTGCGCAAGCTGGGCAAACGTTAAAATTTGGCTTGCCGAAAAATGGCTTGAGATCTTATCTAGCCGTGCGGGGAGGTTTTGCTGTCACTGCTCACTTGGGCAGTGTTTCAACCAGTTTAAAGGAAACGTTAGGTGGTTTGAACCAAAATGGCGAACCTTTGCAAGCAGGAGCTGCACTCAGTTTCAATCCACACCCTATCGATCACAAACCCACCCATATTACTTTTCATTATAAGCCGGACTATGATTTACCACTCAAACTTCGAGTCATAGAAAGCTACCAAATCGATTCATTTGATCCTCAGATTATCGAGCAGTTTTACCATTCTAGTTTTACGGTCAGCCAACATGCCGACCGAATGGGTTATCGCTTAAATGGGGCAATTATCAGCCCACCAAGTGAACCGATTTTGTCAGAAGGTATCGCTTTGGGTGCAATCCAAATCCCCCCTGATGGACAACCGATCATTTTACTCAATGATAGACAAACCATTGGGGGTTATCCGAAAATAGGCTGCGTAGCACGAATCGATTTACCGCGTTTGGCTCAAGCAAAACCGGGACAAAAAGTGCAGTTTGTTCGGGGGGACTTGCAAGGACTTCAGGAAGTGTGGAGCCAATGGGCGCTATTTTTTGGTTATTAGGTTTACTTACACTAAAAAGAATTAAGGAAGTCGCTTACTTAACCGCGGCTTCCTTGAACAAAAGTAATGCCTTTGTTAAACGACTCCGGCTACTTTGGCTAACGCTTCAGGGTAGGCTCGAAGCCTGGCTAATTCTATCGCCTTCTCTTCAATCTGTTCAAGGCTAAAGCTCATGCTGATCGGGTGACGATCTTCAATGGTGGCAGACACGTCGTTGTTATCGGCTAACTGCCAGTGCTTAACGATTTTTGTGGCCGCTTCTAACGCTGACGAACCTTTTACCACTTCAATGCGCGCATAATGGTTCGCTTCAAACGTGACATCAGCAGCTCTTAACGTTGCATCTTGCCCGGGAATTTGCTGAGCACCAAACAGTGGCTTACCACCCACTTTAGCTTGTGCATAAGCGGGAATGAATTGGCTCATGTGCATAATCGCACGTTCACTACGCTCTTGTAGCGCTTCTTGTTGCCAACCTTGTTTGATTTTGCGCTCTAAATAATCAGGCAGTAACGGCTGTGATGACTCTGAATTAGACGCAACTAAACCGTCCTTAAACAGGGTTATACCTTCTGTCATGCCGTGCAGCTGGAATATACCATCTGCATAGGGCGTTAACTGTGCCATACCCTGAGGAGTACCTCTCGGGCCATGGAAAATTACTTCCGGCCAGTGTTGATGACATTGTGCCCACTGTGTGACATAGGCAGCTTTAAACTCAACAAGCCTCTGTCGAGGCGCTCGAACTAAGTCATCAACCTTACCCGTCTCATAGCCACAAGCATTGATTAGGTAATCAACCGATAGCTCTTGCTCTACACCTTGTGCATCTTGATAGGTAAGTTGCCATTGATTATCGACAAAATCGGATTGAACCAAGGTCGCTTGTGTCAGGACTTGGCAATTAGGCATTGCTTGCAGCGCTAACTCCGCACTGGCCGCTAAACGAAAAACACTCCAACCGTATTCTTGTACCGCCACGACTGGGAACTTGAGTTTGCTTAAATCCGTATGTTGGGCAAAGGGGATTAACCAATCATCAAAGGTTTCCGGTGTTTCATTTTGCTCTAAAGCCACCAGCTTTTGCAATTCTGCTTGGCTGTATAACTTAAAGTAATCATCAGGTTCACCGAGCTGTTTGTTGCGCCAGTCTTCATCCACCAGTTGCTGATAACTGCGCTGAATAAGCTCGAGTCGCGGCAGTAAATCATGCGGGTTACCACCATCACTATGTGGTACTGCAATCACGGTTGGACGTCGGTTTAAGGTATGCGGATAAAGGCGCACTGTATCAATAGACTGTTTCAATAGTTCCAAACATTGCTGCTGAGAAATTTCACGATAAAGATTGCCCCCCGCATGTAAGTGGCAGATAGGCGGCCCGCTCACCAACCCCTTGCCTTTTTCCAACAGTATTACATTTAACCCTAACTCTCCCATGTGGACAGCGGCCGTCGCACCGGCTACACCACCACCAACGATAGCGATACTAGGGGACTCTGCGTTTAACTTTTTATATAACATAGAATTAGGGCTACTCTTGAAATCTCGGGCGTATTCTAAAGCTTATAAAGCGTTAATAAAATCACATTTTTTACGCGGTCTTATCCGTTTTATATCTAACAATCAATACGCAAGAATGATAAATAATATAAAAAATGACTTGACTCAATAATGCCAAAACGATGATTTTTCAACCTTGTGAATAACAAAACTGCTCAACCCAACGTAACCACGGGGCTAGACGAGAATAAGCAGTTATCAACATGCTAAGTTATCCCAAACTTTATCCACTGTTTTTGTGGATAACTAGGTAAGAGTTCATTCTCGCTTCTAGCTAAACTCTTTATTTATAGGGGTTAGCAGCCTTTTAATTAAACTGTTAACCACTAGCGCTAGTGTGCAAAAAGTCACGAAAGGCAAGACAAGCCACATACTGTAATGCGCTACCGGGTCTAGTTCAAAACCAAACTTCATCACCCCTGCCACCACAGCATCTGAACCAAGGCTTGCCACTGCTCCTGCCACCAATGCCATCAGTCCATATTCAGCCCAAATAGTTTGCTCAACTCGTCGCTTACTGGCCCCCAAAGTGCGATAAAGACGTATTTCCTGCTGACGCTGACTTAAGCTCAAACGCAACAGAGTAAAAATCAATAAAATGCCCGCAACCACCCCAAGCCCGGCCAGAACCGTAATTGACCAGACGATTTGTGTTAATAGGGTTTGGATCTTACTCCCCATCGAGCGAATATCCATCAGGCTGACTGTGGGATAGGTACGAGATAGATTGGTTAAAAGATCATTGTCTTTATCTTGCGCCCTAAAACTGACTAACCATGTCGCAGGGATCGCTTGCAACACATCAGGAGTGAAAATGAAATAGAAGTTCGGCTTCATTTCTCGCCATTCCACTTGACGGATCGAATTGACTTGCGCTTCAACGTGTTGACTGTTGATCACAAAGCCTAAGGTATCACCGATCTTTAGCCCTAGGTCGCGTGCAACATCAGACTCGACAGATACTCCATTTTGCTCGCTCCATTGCCCTTCGAGTACTTGATTGTATGTCGGTAACGCTTCACCCCAAGTGAAATTCAGTTCACGCCTTAACGCGTCGGTTTTTTCTTCATCTTCAGCATTCTGTTTTGCTTGCTGACCATTAATCGTAGTCAGACGTCCGCGAATAATTGGATAGGCTTGCGAACGTTCGATGCTGGCCGCATCAAGTGTATCTAGGTATGCCTCTCTCTCATAGGGTGCAATATTGAGCGCAAATGCGTTATGCGCATCACTGGGCAGTGTGCGTTGCCAATCGGAGAGTAAATCGGTTCGAACTAACCACATAATGGCCAATAGCATCAATGAAAGTGCCAACGCGCCAAATTGAATGCCAGTGGTCATAGAAGAGCGGTTGATGCGGCTCAATGCCAGTTTTAGAGCGGTAGATAATGGCAAGCGCCCAAGCGACCGAGTGAGCAGCACACTCACTAACGCTAACACCGCAAATAATGCCACAATACCGACCAGCACAATCCATACTAAGCTGTTGCTCCAATAAACCACAAGCATAGGGATGATAGGAATAAGTACTAAGCTCAAGTTACGGCGATGACTGGTCTGCGCTTTCACCGTTTGCATTACATTCAATGCATTGGTGTCTAACAGATGCATCAGTGGAATACCAAGCGCTGGCACCGCAATCAGCAAACTGGCAATCACAGCAATCATTGCGGGTTTGATGCCATAACTCGGTAACGGATTCGGTAGCAAGTCAACCAGAGGGACGCGCAGTAAAAACTCTAAACCAATGCCAATCAGCACACCAAATACCGCCGCTGACACAAACAAAATCAGCACTTGTACTGCCAACCATTGGCTAATCCAACGTCGACTTGCACCCAAGCTTTTCAGCATGGCGATCGTCTTTTGGCGAGTAGAAACGTAATGCTGACACGTCAACACCAAGGTTGTCGCTGCCATGATGATCACGATCGCCACCGTCAACGATAAATATTGCTCGGTACGCTCAAACACTTCATTAGTTCGACTGCCGCTGTTTCTATCTCGCCAGCGGTCACTTGGCGTTAACGCTATCGATGATTTTAATGTTTCAATCTGCGCATCATCACCATTAACAAATAAGCTAAATCGTACCCGACTACCCAGTTGCAGCGCCCCAGTTTTCGCTACGTCATCTTGGTGAATCAGCACTGCTGGCATTTGCTGGAAAGGATTAAAACTCAGACCAGGCTCTTCGACGATGCGCCCTGAAATGATGAAATCTGCATCGCCTAATGTGACTTTATCGCCAACACTGACCTCTAATTGAGTAAATACGCGCTCATCAAGCCATAGTTGGCCAGGAGACACACGGTTAACCGTTGCCACACCGTCAGACAGGAGCATCTCGCCACGTAACGGATAAACGCTATCCACCGCTTTGACAGTAACAAGCTGCATGCCGTTGTCGCTAAACGCCATGGTAGCAAAGCGCGTCAATTGGGACGACGGCAATTGTAGCGTTTGCAGTTGTTCTAGTAATGGCGTTGGTAATGGGTTAGACGAAATATAAACACTGTCAGCAGTAAGTGCATCCTTGCCTTGTTTGACGATCACTTGTTCCATCCGATCAGCCAAAGCAGTAAGCGCAAAGATACAAGCGATAATCAAAGTTAAAGCAACCGAGATCGGCCATAGCTGCCCATGGCGAATCTCACCAAGGCTCCAGCTAACCAGACGCTTGTTTAATGATGTTTTTAGAGCTTGGGCCATTATCGCTCCTCCAACATACCTGCCTGCATACGCAAAGTGCGATCACACTGAGCGGCTAACGCAGGATCATGAGTTACCAACACAAGCGTGGTGCCATGTTGCTTGTTTAGTTCAAACAGCAGTTCAACCACTTTAGCCGCGGTTTCTTGATCGAGATTCCCAGTCGGCTCATCGGCAAACAGTACTTTAGGATTGATCATAAAAGCACGAGCTAAAGCGACTCGTTGCTGCTCACCGCCAGAAAGTTGAGAGGGTGAATGATGCATACGATGCTCTAAGCCGACCGAAATCAACAGGGATTTAGCACGTTCAATGTCTTCTTTTTCGCCTTTTAACAAACAAGGTAGCGTGACATTTTCCAATGCAGAGAGGCTTGGGATCAAAAGAAAACTTTGAAATACAAAACCAACCGATTCACTGCGAATCGCCGCGCGCGCTTCATCATCAAGTTTGGATAGTGGCTGGCCAAGCAGTTCAACTTCACCTTGAGTCGGTGTATCCAGCCCCGCCAACAAAGTCATTAGCGTCGACTTCCCCGCACCTGAAGTCCCGACAATTGCAACACTCTCGCCACTTTTGATCTCTAAATTCACTTCTTTTAAGATTGTTAAATGCTCTTGATTGGTAGAGACTGTTTTAGACAATGACTGTGCTTTTATTATGGATGTTTGCATGACTCGATTACTTTCCTTGCTTGGTATTTTATTATTCTCAGCTAACGCTAGTAGTACCACACTCTTGATACTGGGCGATAGCTTAAGTGCTGGTTATGAAATGCCCATAGAAAGCGCTTGGCCCAGCCTATTACCCAGCGCGCTCGACGCTCAAGGTAAAGAGGATGTCACAGTTATCAATGCGAGCATTTCAGGTGACACCACTGGCAATGGTTTAGCCAGGCTTCCCGCGCTATTAAAACAACACTCACCCGACGCTGTATTGGTTGAACTTGGCGCCAATGATGGATTACGTGGCTTCCCACCGGCCTTAATCGGTAAAAATTTAACCGCGATAATCGACCACATCGAACAACAAAACGCGACACCAATTTTGATGCAAATTCGTATTCCACCTAACTACGGTAAACGCTACAGCGATGCGTTTTATAACCTTTACCCTCAACTTAGCAGCCAAAAACAAATCACATTACTGCCCTTTTTCTTAGAGCAAGTGATCATCAAGCCCGAGTGGATGATGCCAGATGGCTTACACCCTAAGGCTGATGCTCAACCTTGGATTGCTGAATATGTTGCGCAACATTTAGCACAGCATCTCTGATTTTAATGGTCTAGCTCAATAAACTTTACTTAGCTTTACGTTATTTTGACTTCATCTCTCTATCACCAAAGGTACAAACTATGCGCATTGAACCTGTGATCAAAGGTGTGGTCGCTCGCTCTGCTCATCCCAAAGGGTGTGAACAAGCGGTTCTTCAACAAATTAATTACGTTAAATCCTGCAAACCGATCACTCATGGGCCAAAACGAGTCCTTATTTTAGGCGCCTCTTCTGGCTTTGGATTAGCCGCACGCATTGCACTAACTTTTGGTGGTTCGAATGCCGACACGATTGGTGTTTCGTTTGAGAAAACCCCTTCAGATAAAGGCGTCGGCACTGCGGGTTGGTATAATAATCTGTTTTTTAAGCAGCATGCTGAACATGCAGGTCGAACCGCGATTAATATTGAGGGTGATGTTTTTTCTCAATCCGTTCGCGAACAGGTCATTGAAGCGATAGAGACCTACTTCGAAGGTGAAGTGGATTTAGTGATATATAGTATTGCCAGCGGACTACGCCCTAAACCAAATTCAGAGCAATTTTGGCGTTCGGCGATCAAACCTATTGGTGAATCAGTCTCTGGTGCAAGTATCTTGCTAGAAAACGATGCGTGGGTAAACACCACATTAGAACCAGCCAGCGATGAAGAAATTGAAAGCACACAAAAAGTAATGGGCGGGGAAGATTGGGAAAATTGGATCGACACGCTTATCAATGCGGAATCTATCGCTCCGGGCTGTAAAACTGTTGCTTTTTCCTATATTGGACCACAAATCACCCACCCTATTTATCTTGATGGGACACTTGGTCGGGCCAAAATCGATTTGCATCAAACAAGTCATGCACTGAATCTTAAACTGGCCAATTACAGTGGTAGTGCTTACGCAACGGTGTGTAAAGCTCTGGTCACTAAAGCCAGCGTGTTTATTCCCGGCCTAAGCCCTTATATTCTTGCTTTGTATAAAGTGATGAAAGAGAAACAAACACACGAAGGCTGTATTGAACAGATGCAACGCCTATTTAGCGAGAAGCTCTATTGCCAAGGAAAAGTGCCAGTAGATAGTGAACGTTTGATCCGCTTAGACGATTGGGAACTTAACCCTGATACCCAGCAAAGAGTTGCAACAATCCTTGCTGAAATGGACCAAAGTAATTTCCAACAAATTGGCGATTATGCTGGTTTCAAACAAGAGTTTATGCAATTAAACGGTTTCGGCTTCGACGTAATAGACTACTCCAGCGATATAGATATCAATCAATATATAAAACTAACTTATTGATTATTAGTGTCACATTTGTGAGACGTAGCCAACTATCCTCTAGTCCCGATATTTTATCGGGACTTTTTTTTGTTACATTGACGACCCGTTCTTATACTTAAGACTGACTGGTTTCTAACGAAGCCCAATTCAATGGTCGTTTACCTAGAGCAAAGGATGCTCGGCTGTTAAGCTTGGTTGCCACAGGATTTGATTATTATGTCAAAAATCAATACACAAAATCTGCCTATCCCTTCATCCATTTTGGAAAACTGGCAGCGTATTGTGGATTTACTCGCTGAGATTTTGCATGTCCCCGCGGCGCTCATTATGCGAGCAGATTCAAAGCATATCGAAGTGTTTTGTAAAAGCACAAATACCGCTAACCCGTACCAAGTTGGAGCCAAAGAGCCTCTAGAACAAGGCCTCTATTGTGAGACAGTGATGTCGACTCAAAAAGAGCTGCTTGTGCCCAATGCGTTAGTGAGTGAACAGTGGCAACATAATCCTGACGTCTCACTTGGAATGATTGCCTACTGCGGCATACCTCTAGCATGGCCCAATGGCGATATTTTCGGCACCATATGTGTACTTGATAGCAAAGAAAACCATTTCAGCCACACTTACCGACAGTTGTTAGAATGCTTTCGTGAATCAATACAATCTCAACTCACTACCCTATATCAGCATATAAAACTGCAACAGTTAAATGAAGAACTGAAAGCTCGCGTCAACAACCGAACGCAAGATTTGGCAAATTTGAATTATTCTCTGACACAAGAAATTGATAAACGTCGCGCCGCAGAGCAACAAATTCAGTTCCAAAAACTTCACGACATTGGTACTGGCTTTTTAAACCGTCACGCTCTCGAATTAGAGTTAAAGCAGGGGCTCCTTGATGCTTTTGAACAAAACACGCAAGTTGCTGTTGTGCATATCGGTTTTACCAATGCGCGCCATATTCAATCACATTTTGGCTATCGAGCTTGGGACAATGTCATTACCCGCTACCGCGAACGACTAGGAAGCATAGAAAAAATAGAACTGATCACGGCTCGTCCAACCTCAACCGATTTAGTTCTGGTGGTTAAAGCCAAGCAACTGACCCGACATTTAGAAACGTTATGCCATAAATTGGTCGACGTTAATCATTCCGAGTTCATTGTTGAACAGCATAAAATTCACTTACATGCTTATATCGGTATCGCCACCAGTTTAGATACCACCAGCGCTAGGGAACTACTCAAACAAGCCTCCTCTGCGATGGTTTCTTGCAAAGACTCTGGGCATAAGTTCTGTTATCACTCGCAAGCGTTTAGTGACTCTCTTACACACACTAATCAATTGGAAAGCTACCTGCTGCGCGCGGTAAGAAATGACGACTTAATGCTCTATTTTCAACCTAAAGTATCACCCATAACGCGCCGCTGGACAGGTGCAGAAGCTTTACTTCGCTGGCGTCATCCAGTGCTCGGAGATATATCCAATGAAACTTTGATCCACATGGCAGAGCAAAATGGTTTGATATTTGAAGTGGGAAATTTTGTATTGCGCGCCGCCATCGAAAAAGCCAGTCAGTGGGTAAAACAGGTCGATGATTTTAAAATGGCGATCAACGTTTCCGCAGTACAGTTAAAAAATGTGCAGTTTGCCGAACAGATCCGTGAGCTGTTAACGACTTACCAGCTTCCTGCACAATATCTCGAACTGGAAGTAACCGAGAGCTGTTTAATTGCTGATGAAGTCGTCGCAAGCAATACTTTGCGAGCGCTTCATGAACTTGGAGTGACACTGTCACTCGATGATTTCGGTACTGGCTACGCTTCGTTCAGTTATTTGAAAAAATTTCCCTTTGATTGCATAAAAATAGATAAGAGCTTTGTGCAGCAACTAGATCACAGTGATGAAGATAAAGAAATTGTGCGCTCTATTATCCACGTCGCGAAGAAATTAAAACTCAAAGTGATACTCGAAGGTATTGAGAATCAGATCCAAGAAGATTTTATCATTAGCGAAGGCTGTGATTTTGGTCAGGGCTATTTTTACGGTCGACCAATGCCTTGTGATGAATTTGAAATAGGGCTACTGAATCAAAATTATCTGCACACCTTTGAAACAAAGGTACTGTAGTTTAATGGAAATCTTGATCATTCCTTTACTCTCAGAGTGGCGATTCCTATAATCGCCGCCTTTCTCTTTGCAAACGAGCGATATCGAGATGGATTTATTAACATCAATTCTCAAAAAGCTAGAAAAACAGAACTACCGTGCCTACCAACAAATTAAAGGCCAATACGATTTTGGTGATTTCACCTTGTATATCGATCATATCCAAGCCGATCCCTTCGCTTCTGCGTCTCGCTTTCGCGCAACGCGTGCTTGGTCACTGACAGATTTGGAATGGCTAAGAGAAAAATCACCAGCGTATCAAATGGCCGCAAGAGACTTCATCGCACGCAGTTTTGCTGAATTTTCAAAACAAGAGAACCACATTTCAATCGCACTAACAGGCCAAACGGTTCTTGACAGCACAGCGGTGTTGTTTACTGAACATGGTATTGAGCTGCGTTTTCGCATCAATCTTCCGGCAGAAGGGCGCGATATTCTGGCCAAAAAAGCGCTGAATATTATTACCTTTTATCTGCCTAAGTTTATTCGCCGGGCGACGATCGAACGCGAGCTTAATAAAACCGCCATGCTTACGCATTGTGAGGTGATTGAAGATCAAGAAATCATGCGCCACCAACTGGAAAAACATAACCTCGTTGCATTCGTGGCAAATGGTAGCATTCTTCCTCGCCTTGCGGGTAATTGTGATTTACCGATGAAAGATGCCATTACGTTCCAAGCACCGCCATCGTTAGAAATTGAGTTAGAGACGCCTAATCAAGGTAAGATCAAAGGTCTGGGTATACCGAAAGGCATTACGTTAATCGTTGGTGGCGGTTTTCATGGTAAATCCACCCTCTTAACGGCAATTGAACGCTCCATTTATAATCATATTCCTGGAGATGGACGAGAACGTATTGTCACTGATCTCAATGCAATGAAAATCCGTGCTGAAGATGGACGCTGTGTGCATAATTTGAATTTATCGAATTACATCAATCATCTTCCTATGGGCAAAAACACTTCCGATTTCAGCACTCAAGATGCATCGGGCTCGACATCTCAAGCGGCGTGGTTACAAGAATCAATTGAAGCTGGCGTCAGTACTTTATTGATTGATGAAGATACATCCGCCACGAACTTTATGATCCGCGATGAACGTATGCAGGCACTGGTAAGTAAAGGTGATGAACCTATCACGCCACTGGTTGATCGCATTGGACAACTTAGAGACGATCTCGATATCTCAACACTGATTGTGATGGGTGGCTCGGGTGACTATCTTGATGTAGCCGATACTGTTATCCAAATGCATGACTATCACGCTGTTGATGTCACGGAAAAAGCTAAGCAGGTCATAAAACAACATCCTACAGAACGTCAAAATGAATGTGAAACCTCATTAGAAACATTTGCGCCTCGCTCAATCAACCGAGCGGCATTACAAAAGTTATTAGTCGACGGGAAGTTCCGAGTCTCAGCCAAAGGCGTCGATTCGCTTCGCTTTGGAAAAGAATTCGCTGATTTGACTGCGTTAGAGCAGTTAGAATCGGCATCGGAAGTGAACGCAATTGGTTGGACATGGTTTCAATTTGCTCAAGCTCCCGGCTGGTCAAATAAGCCAGCAGAAGAGATGAACGCCCTGCTCACAGAATCTTGGCATCAAAACATGCCAAACCATGGTGACTTAGCCAAACCGCGCATACTAGACGTTATGGCTGCATTAAACCGCATGCGTAAATCTCAATTTAAAGTCAGCGATGCTTAAACGAGTGATTGCCAGTTAGCAAACAATAACCCACCAGCGGATAACCAGTTATTTACTAATACTAGTATTAAATACAACGCGAATATAAAAAAGAAGCGAAAATGCTTCTTTTTTATATTAAATTCAATCAGTTAACCAAATTTAATCGTGTCGCAATACATTCCATGCTTCGCATAGCACCCTGAAGGTTTCAGCATTACCGTTGTCCCGATCGGGATGCCACTTCAACGCCAGTTTTCGCCATGTTCTGCGAATTTCCAGTTGCGTCGCCTCGGCAGGCAATTTGAACAGCTTCAAGGCATTCATTCGATTCATATTTAGGTCATTGGTTCCTCCGACCGCTTTACGGTAACGGGTCCAGAACTCATTTAACAATCGCCGAACTTCTCCTTCATTCGCCTCGTAGTTATGCCATTGTGTATAGTATTCACGTAGCGGATCGTCCAAATCGATTTCACAATGAATGGCCCTTTGCGCTGGCATTAACATAATATTCATCGCTTCAACTTGTAGCCATTTTTCCGGATACAATGTCTCTTGCAACTGATACAAGGCATTCATAATTAAAAAGTTACGCTTGAAGAGATCTTTCTCGGGGGAATCATCTAACACAGGCATAAAGCCAAGTTCACTTAAATTCGCGGCTAAAGTGTGTACCTTCCAACCTGAAGGCTGCTTGCGCAACACTTCAAGCATCGGCCAAAGCAGAGGGTTTTCCATATAGGATTGAAACGTAGCAGTAAGTTCTTGGCTTTGAGACATAGCATCGTAGTTCGCATAAAGATTCTATTGTCATTCAAATCTATGATGCACTTTTTGTCGAGTTTCTTGCTCCATCTTGTGTTTTCTTTTTGAACTGGAGTCCGTTTCTCACACCTTCTATCAACAAAGAGCTTTGCAACTTAGCCATATTGGTGAGTGAATTTTGAACAACCGAATCCGCTGAGTAATAAATAGCAAGACAATCCTCGACAATTTTTTCTATGAAGTATGAAATGCGTCTAAATTTAGAAACTAAGATTAAGTTTCCCAACAGCGTGTAGCAATTAGTGTTTATTCTATAGATATGGAGAACTTCTTTCTCCTTTTGCTGCCGAGATATCAATATGAAACATATAAATCTAAAACAAGAAGAGATCGACTGCTGCCCACTTTGCCAGCATGATGAGTACTTGATTTCCGACAACCAGGAAAAATTCATTTGTGGTCAGTGTGGCTTTCGAACTGATAACCTACAAAGTGTTCGAAAAATGATAGCGACTCACGCGGTCTCTATCAGTTATAAGCATATTCATTCTTCTGCCCACAACGTTCACTAAGCCAGATCTTAAGATCCAGTAATGAATTAATGACCACCACATTCGAATCTTTAGAGCGAGCATTCGGATTTAGAGGGGCTAGCTGAAAAGTTGGCACCTCAGCGTTGACTCCCGCCTCGACTCCTTTTTCAGAATCATCGACATAAATACACTCTTCTACTAGAAACCCCATACTCATCGCACAATAACGAATTAAGTCTGGTTCTGGTTTCCAACTGTTCGCTTCAAAAGCAGAAAAAATACGACCTTCGAAGAAGGTATTCAAACCGCAACGCTCTAAAATAAGAACCATTTTTTCTTTAGGGGCATTAGATGCGACGCAATACTCAATACCTTGTTGATCTAGATAGTTAAGTAATTCCAGCGCCCCCTCCATAGGTAATAGACGCTGCTGAAATAAGCGGTCGAGCTCAACCCGGTATCGCTTTTCGAGCAGATCAATATCGGCATCAATTTTGGCGTACGTTCGCGTTTGAACTAAGATATCGGCTATCTTACCACCTTCAAAATGATTACGGATTTGATCAAAAGAAAGCTCAGCGCCAAATTGATTGAATACCTCAACCAAGGCTTCACAGCATAAACGCTCACTGTCAACCAAAGTACCTTCACAGTCAAAAATAATGCAATTAATTTTTTTCTCAGTCATAAACGCTTCCTTTTATCAGCCTTAATCTTAATATTTGGAGCATTACTTGGAATGATTGAGTTAACAGAATGGAGCGAAGGTAAGAACGGATGCGTATAACTTCCACACCCGTCACTCTTTTTACATTAAATGATATTTTTACAATGAAGCGAGATTGATAAATGATTCGCCGGGGTATCGGGGTAGAGATTGCGTATTTCAACAAAATCATCCAGATGCTCAAGTAGAAGCACCACGAGGGTGGGATCAAACTGAAAGCCACATTCACGCTTGAACAAACTCACCACTTTGTCCAGCGGCCAAGCTTCTTTATAGCAACGTTCACTGAGCAATGCATCAAACACATCAGCAATCGCCGTTACGCGAGCAAACAGATGAATCTCTTCACCTTTTTTCTGACTCGGATAGCCTTCGCCATCCCAACGTTCATGATGCTCATGGGCGATAATCGCAGCCAATTTAGTGATATCACCATCGCTGGTATTTAAAATGTTGAATCCGACAGTCGTATGACTTTGCATTACTCGCCATTCTTCAACGTTTAATTTACCTGGTTTATCTAATATCGCCTCTGGAATCGCAATTTTACCGACATCATGCATTGGACTGATGATTTCGATCATCTCGACCTCGCGGTGAGTCAAACCACACAATTTAGCCAGTAAGGCGGACAATTGGGCCACCCTTTTTACATGGTTACCCGTTTCACCAGAGCGCGTCTCTATCGCCTCGCCTAGCAAATGAATCATCTCTCTCTGAACGGTTAGAGTTCGTGATTGCAATGCGACAATCTTACGATTCTTACGAGCTAATTCTCGTTTTTGTTTCAACGTCACACTTTGCATAATAATAACGATCAACAAACCAAGAATAATACCGCTAGCGGTGACTAGAACTTGCCAATTTTGCTCTAAATAAGAGAGAGGACGGTTGGTAATCACGGCATTTTTTGGCAAATCATTTACGTCAATATGATGTTTCTTTAGAGCATGATAATTAAAAACCGGCGTTATCACGTCGATTGTTTCAACTTCATTATCCAGCGCTAAAGGAATAAAGCGACCAAGCTCAACTAAAACCGTCTTTCCAAGTTTCTCAGAACGGCTGACATAGCCGCCCACTATATCGTTACGAATATAAAACTCCCACATGACAAAAATGGGCGCAGCGCTCGCCTTGCTGAGTCGATATGAAATCTCTTGATAAGTGTGTAAAACACCTTGGCCAATTTCAGTATTAAAATGAGAAAGCAACACCGCATCGTCCGCAGATACAGAGGCAAGAAAGTGCTCAGTATCAGCAAGAGAAAGATCGTTTATCTCAATAAGCTCAATGCCGTTTAGCACACCTGTCGTCAGAGCAGAATCAAGGTTACTTCTTACCAGTTGTGAGGTCTTGCTTTGATCAGAAAGATAATAAAGCTTCTGCAAGTTCGGCCTTAGTGAACGAATTAGCTTAAAATTGCCCAAAACATCGTCTTTTTCGTAGATAACAACGTTGTTCTTAGTAAGCTCATCCAAGGTCGCATTTTGATCATTAATACCAACAGCAATAACAGGAGTATCCGGGCGGATAATATTGGTGAGGTGCTTGGCAATGACGAGAGCGTTGTCATCGGTCACGATCACGGCATCAAAAGGATAACCTCGATATTTAACATCGAAATAGTTTTTGACCTGTGCAAGGTATTCTTGACCGTAAACTCTTTTGGTATCGAGATATTCAATCGACAGCTTGATCGGTGTGTCACTGCCAGCAATCGTATTGTCAATCACCTTCTGCAACTCATGAGTCCATTGATAAGAAGCCTCATAAGAATGCAGCACTAACACATATTTTAGTTGCCAAGGATTTGATTGAGCCGAAAATGAAAAAAATAACGCATAGAAAGCAACGGAAATCCACTTTAGCCAATGTTGCCAGCGTGTTTTATTCATGTATTTTTCTCTTCAATAAGCCACGGATGATGTTTGCAAACAAACATCATACCTAGCCATCACGATAACCTATTGTTCTATATATACATTATTACTCAATTCGTGATCTGTGGACCATTTTTTAAGTAATAAAGCTGCAAAATTTACCGAATTACCAAATGCATGTTTATCCAACATCACAAGATCGGAAACCAAAATTTCATCGTCACTATGGGTAACTAAGCCCGCCGCCACCGGCTCACCTTGGTGAAAGCCTAAATACAACTCACACGGCTGTGCATAAATGATCTGAGTAAAAAACTCGATAATATTGGCTTTATCTTCCTCATTAGCCCATAGACTAGCTTGTAAAACTGCAAACCAAATTGTCTGACGATGAAAATCAACCAAGTACACATCATCAAGCAAGCTTTCATCTAGAACTTTCTCTGACGCTTCTAGCAAGCGGTAACTTCGTCCAACGAGCGCTTCTTGATACAAACTCCGCCCCTGAAGGCTTTCTTGAGTCGGAAACTCCACATCAACTTGGGAAAATAGCCACTGATTTTTAATTGCCGCCACATTAGGTAGGTTATTTGTCATGATGATCTTCTTCTTTTCATTATTGCAGGCAGGATACTAACCAACCCCTTGTGCGACAAGTAATTCCTGACAGTACTGCAATTAAATACCTACCCACTAAATTTATTTCGTGATTACACTGCAAAAGAGTTTCTCCGATAAGCATGGATAAACGTTGTAACTGAAAGGATCAGTAGCACCGCCGCTTCAATGAACAAGAGAATAAAGGGTATGAAATAGAGGGCGTTCAATAATTCGCAGCAACAATATATACTCTTGGATCTCAAGTAAGGCATACCTTACCCTTAACAACACTAAACCCTCATCCAAATTACGGATGATTCAAAACAAATATGACAAATGTTATTCGTTTTGAAAGCCAGTAACAAAGCACATTTGTAGGTTAATCATAAATAGGGAAAAATGATGAGCAATAAATACACACCACCGAAAATTTGGATTCATGATACAACTGGCGGTAATAAGTGGGCTAACATTAACCGCCCTGTTTCAGGCTCAACCCATGATAAAGCCTTACCTGTAGGAGCGCACTCTTTACAGCTTTATTCACTCGGTACACCTAACGGACAAAAGGTGACGATTCTTTTAGAAGAACTGTTAGCTTTAGGTATTACAGAAGCAGAGTATGACGCTTATCTTATTAACATTGGCGAAGGTGAGCAATTTTCATCGGGGTTTGTTGCTGTAAACCCAAATTCAAAAATTCCTGCTCTGATTGATAAATCGGCTGAGGAAGAGATTAATGTCTTTGAATCTGCTTCAATTTTAGTGCACTTAGCAGAGAAATTTGGTCAGTTTTTACCGAAGGCTGGCAGTGCCAGAACTCAAACGTTTAATTGGCTATTTTGGGCACAAGGTTCAGCTCCATTTCTAGGTGGTGGTTTTGGGCATTTTTACGCTTACGCCGATGAAAAAATGGAATACCCAATCAACCGCTTTACAATGGAAGTCAAACGACAACTTGATGTTTTGGACAAGCAATTAGCCAAGCATACCTATATAGCCGGTGAAGAGTACACGATTGCCGATATAGCTATATGGCCGTGGTACGGTAATTTGGTGCTCGGTAATCTGTACGATGCCGCTGAGTTCTTGCAAGTTGAAACTTATACGCATGTAATACGTTGGGCAAAAATGCTTGAAGCAAGAACTGGGGTGCAACGTGGTCGCTTGATCAATCGCTCACAAGGTGAAGAGTGGGAACGAGTACCAGAACGCCATTGCGCACAAGACATCGATAACGCATTAGCATTACGACCATAATTAGGCCACCCCATGCGCATGGTCGATCTTTTTTTTGACCATGCAATTTCAAATTCATTTGTAGTGAGAGAGTCGCTAAAAAACTAAGGAATAAAAATGAAAAAGCTACTGTTAATAATCGGGCTATCTACTCTACTCGCGGGTTGTTCAGATAACGAAGTGGGTGATGTGGGCCTTGGTTGGTTCACTTTAAAAGACATAAAAATCGATCAGTTAAAGGATGATGTTGTGACTGGTGTTACTTGTCACATTGCCTCTATCAAAGCGGATTTAAGCCTTTCAGATCCCAGTGACAGCTCCATTTCATGTCGTCAAACTGGTGAAATTACCCCAGAGATGATCGCTAAAATTGATAAAAGTAAATCTGGTGAGGTTGTTTTTAAGCAGTCAAAGAGTATTTTCTTTAAGACGATGAAAGTAAGAAGAATTTATGATCCAGAAAATCAGACGCTTCTCTACCTTTCTTATACAACCAAAGAAACTGACGGTAGCTTTAAGCATAGCCTTTCAACCGTGCCACTCTGGGGTACCCAAGCTTATATCGCTCAACCTGAAGCAACTCAATAACCTGAATTCAAATATATACCCAAATAACTTGAAGTTGCAGGCAGGCGGCAAGTGAGTTCATCCCTTAGCCCAGTTAGAGGTTAAGTCGTACACAAACATCGGCGACCGAAGATTAGGTCGCCTTTTTGTGCAATAAAATGAAAGTAATATTTCATTTTTGTGATACCATGCTGAAAATTTTCAATTCCATTTTTCAACATGAAATTTCCTGGACAGCGTAAATCTAAGCATTACTTTCCAACCCATGCTCGTGACCCTTTAGTCAATCAAATTCAACAAACACCGAAGCTGCATCGTCCGACGATAGTCGGTGTTGGACAGACTATTGTTGATATTGAAGCTCGTGTGGACAACGAATTCTTAGAAAAATATCAATTGAGCAAAGGTCACTCTTTGGTATTAGAAGAAAGCAAAGCCGATGCGCTCTATGAAGAGTTAGTGGAACGAGGTTTAATTACCCATCAGTATCCGGGAGATACTATCGGTAACACTCTACACAATTATTCGGTCCTCGCCGACAGTAAATCTGTATTGTTAGGCGTTATGTCGAAAAATATTGAAGTGGGCTCATACAGTTACCGTTATTTGTGCAGAACATCTTCACGCATGAACCTCAACCATCTTCAAACGGTTGATGGCCCTATCGGACGTTGCTACACCTTAATTTCGGATGATGGAGAACGAACCTTCGCCATTAACGAAGGGCACATGAATAAACTTCGCCCAGATAGCATCCCTAAAGAGGTATTTGAAAAAGCGTCGGCTTTAGTGGTTTCTTCATATTTGATGCGTGGAAAACCAGAAGATCCGATGCCTCTTGCGGTCAAACGTGCCATTGAGTTCGCTAAAGAAAAAAACATTCCTGTCGTGCTAACCTTGGGCACAAAGTATGTGATCGAAGGCAACGCTAAGTGGTGGCAAGACTACATTAAAGAAAATATTACTGTAGTGGCGATGAATGAAGAAGAAGGTGAAGCGTTAACTGGCGAGAAAGATCCCTTACTCGCCGCCGATAAAGCACTTGAATGGGTTGACCTTATCCTCTGTACGGCCGGGCCCGTAGGTCTTTACATGGCCAGTTACACCGACGAAGAGTCAAAGCGTGAAACCGAGTTACCACTGCTGCCAGGCAATATTGCAGAATTCAATAAATACGAATTTAGCCGCGCAATGAGGAAACAAGATTGCGATAAACCCGTTAAGGTCTATTCGCATATCGGCCCTTATTTGGGTGGACCATTAGAGATCAAGAACACCAATGGTGCGGGTGATGGTGCGTTATCTGCATTGCTGCATGATATGGCGTCTAATAGCTACCACCAGCGTAATGTGCCTAACTCAGCCAAACATGATAAGCCTTACTTAACCTACTCTTCTCTTTCACAGATCTGTAAGTACGCAAACCGTGTGAGCTATGAAGTACTAACCCAGCATTCTCCACGTTTATCGCGAGCCCTGCCAGAACGTGAAGATAGTCTAGAAGAGGCTTACTGGGACCGTTAACACTATCACTTTGTAGAAGCGGTGAATCAGCCGCTTCTCTTATGCTTTGCCTTCTAAGAACATTTCCCCACCAAAACAAATTTGCTAACCCTCTATATTATCTCTCTTTTTTATACACAGTTTCAGATTGAGACATCTTGTTACACACGCTATAGTATTCATATTGAGTTAAGTATTAGAATCTATACGTTGCCAAATGCGTAACTCATAAGCTTTCCCCATTTCTGCTTAGGCTAGGGTGTTTTATCTATGTCGTTACCACAGGACGAGCTTTTAATTACCGACTACGACAATGATGTTTTAAATCAACGTTTAGTCCATATCTTCGATTTTTTTAACGAAGGTCTATTTTATATGGGCAACGATGACACAATGATGCTCTATAACCCTGATTTTTATCATCAATTTGGTATTGAAAGTGACACGCTGACGTTTTCTGATTGGCTTAGTCTTGTTCATCCTATGGACAAAAAACTTCTGCAACATCGAGTCAATGAACATATCATTACTGAAGAGTCAAGAGCCACCGTTCAATACCGAGTAAAGAAAACCAATGGTCAATATATATGGCTAGAAGGAAATGCTGTCACCAAAACCATTGACGGTGAACATTTTATGATTGGTAGCCATAAAGATATCTCCGACCAAAAACTGATGGAGGACTATATTCATCAGGCGGCTTTTTTCGACAGTGCATCAGGGCTATACAACCGTAGTAAGTTACTACTTGATATCGATGAGATCACCAATAAAAATGCTGAATCTTATGCCTTAATCTACATTCAGCTCGACGACATCAAGTCCTATTTAAACCAGTACGGTACAGATATTGTTAAAGATCTACTCAACCATGTCGTCAGTGCTTTGCATGAATTACCGGATGAATTGGCTGACTTTTACCGTATCCGTTCTGATGATTTCGCTATTTTGCTTAAAGGTAATCATCAATACGATGAGCTAAAACATATTTGCTCGCAGATCATGAAGCATTATTCGAAATCAGCGACTGAACATGGGCATCTTTATGGTAATGATATCAGTATTGGTGTGTTACCTAATCTAGACAGTACCTACCAGGCAGAAGAGCTAATTAACATCGCATCCAGAACCTGTCAGTTTGCTAGTGCTAAAAATAACTCACGAATTGAGATTTACAGTGGGCGGATCCAAAAAAGTGTCGATCGCTTCTTCTTCATTGAACGCGGGTTAAAAGAAGCACTGAATCAACGCTCTCTTTCCGTCAAGTTTCAACCCATTATCAACGCACAATCAGGCAAGGTTTCAAGCTTTGAGGCGCTAGTGCGTTGGCGTTCATCCGAATTTGGCGAGATCTTTCCCGATGAATTTATCCCAGTGGCAGAAAAGAAAGGATTAATCGTTGATTTAGGTTATTTTGTGTTTGAAAAAGCCTGTGAGTTTATTGGTCGTTATAACAAGCAAAACGGCGTCGATATTCGCGTGAATATCAATGTTTCTGTTCTGCAGTTACTCAACAGCAACTTCCCGAATAACATTTTAATGATGGCAAAGACTGCCGATGTACCTCCCTCTTCCATTATGTTAGAGCTGACGGAAACCGTGATCTTAGATGGGGATAAGAATGCGTTGAATCAGCTTCATTCACTCAGTGAAATGGGCTTCTTGCTCTCTTTGGATGATTTTGGCGCTGGTTTTAGTTCTCTCAACAGCTTTTTCGATCTACCACTGAATCAAATAAAAATTGATAAGACTATTGCCTGGAAAACGCAAACCAACCACGCATCAGAGCAATACCTTGAGTTTCTGATCCAATTATGCCGTTCAAACAATGTCGACATTGTCATTGAAGGCATTGAAACAGCTGATATGCACCAAAAATTCAAAGAGATGGGAGCAACTTACCTGCAAGGTTATTGGTTCTCCAAACCTCTCTCTCTTGCCAGTGCAAGTCGTTATACTTTAGGCGCTCTGAGCACAAATTCAGTCTAAAAGCGAGGTCATCAATGACCTCGCTTATTTACATGATCGACTAATCGTTTTTCAACACGACACGAGCATTATGCGCTTGCACAGGACGGTTATTATTGCCCATCATCGAGTTCAATACATTTTCTTGCTGCTGAGACAATGTTTGAGCATGTTTTAACACCAACCAGCGTACACCTTCGCTGCACGGTGGCGTCGTTAACGAGCCATTAAAACGATAGTATTTATTCAATTTCGGAAGTAACAAGTTAACATCGAACTCATCTGTTAACGTTACACTCTTGCCGCTTGTTGGCAGGTTTGAAGCTAATTTGGCAAGCTGTTCATTTTGTTGGCCTACTTCAAACATCACAGCGAGAACCGCTAGGTTCCCTGCATTGTCGGCATGGACGAAGTGCGCTTCCAACGGATATTGTTTTCCCTTAATAAGGTTTTCCGATGGTGTATGAAAATGAAATTGCTTTAGTTCAAAATCAATGCCATCAAGAACCATGTGATTATCACCTGAAACCGAAGCCTGCAAAGTGTGACCATTGTTAGTTAATGTGGTCACTTTCCCCGAATAGTGAATATCCAAAGCTTTTAAATCAGCCTCAAGCGCACGTGTAACATCAATCGGACTTTGATTTTTGCCCACTTCACAAGTTTTCGAAACGTGCCCCCAATGTTCTGGCCCATGCTCTCCTTCATACCCCCAATCCGATGCTTGTGCCATACCTGCAAAACACACCACCATCGACGCGACTAAACAATGTTTTTTCATTCTTATTCCTTTAATTTTGGTTCACAATAACAGCTAAACAGAAGAGCAACTATTTAACGTTTAGAGATGCTATCGTCTATGCAATAAATCTCTTAATTGGCGCATCATACTTAACTATTTCATTGAATTGTGCGGTGAAAAATAAAGTTGCCAGTTAACCATTTCACATACGCTAAGCTTGGTGAGGATTCTAAGCTGGTGATAAAGATCTAATAACAGCGGTTCTGGTACTAAGATAAAAACCAGTTACAATGTGCGCCCTATTCAATGTGCACACCATTTAAAGAGATCCAACCATGCAGCGCGACTACGCTTACGAATGTTTAAACACCATGCCACGCGAAGAACTGGAAGAATTTAGCCTTCGCATGCTTCATCGCCTGGTTCCTGAAACGATGATGAATGAGCTATTTACTTTTGAGCAAGAAGAAGTGGAAGATGAAGCACGTTTGCAAGCTGCTCAATTTGACGCCATGCTCCGTATGCACGCCATCGCGTTAAGTGAAATACCTGCGCTCTTTTCTGATTCAGATAATGCCAATCAAAATAGTGAAAGAATGATCCGGCTCGTGCTGTGGCATTTCTATGCGTTATCATTCTGCCTCGAAAAAAGTATTACCCTATCGGTTCACTGTGCTGAAGTTGAAAATATTCTTCGCCAACGTCCAACAGATGCCTTTGCTTGGTCTAAAATACTCACCGACCTACTGTATCGTTACGCCGATTTAAATGCCCAATAGCAGCACTGGTTGTGATCCACTAGATAAGCCACACGCTGATGATTTATCTAGTGGATGTGATGTACATAATCGATAATAACTTGGTTTCCCTCGATATAAACACGTTGAATTTCACCATCGACACTGACTCGATTTTGTAAACTAATCGTCCTTTCACCGATGTTTGAATTCAACTTCAGCGATGGCAACACATTTCGTGGCTCAATATGCAAATGCTGACAAAACTGATTAATAAAGCTCATCGATAACGGCGCATTACCACGTAATAAATTAGAAAGCTCAACTTGGCTAATGCCTAACCTTTTCGAAACTTCCATTTGTGTTAAGTGCATTTTCGCTTTTTGCGACATCCAGGCATCGTACAACGCATTTCTATCTTCTTGGTTAAACTCCACCATTTACCTCTTCTATCGCTATTCTAACCCTGCTGAAAATGGCAAAAACGGACCAACATAATGTCAGACCAACGTAATAATCACCGATTGCGATATAAGGTTCTAACCATTTGGAATGCATATCTCTCTTTTTATAGGTTTTGCAAACCGTGGGGGCTGCACGCCTAGTCAAACCTAATCTGGATCCAGACTGCGAACGAAACGTTCAATGCGCGCACGAGTTGTATTAGGATTCATCAATACCGCTTTTTCTCCAGGGATATGTAAACAATGGCCTTGCAAGTCATAGCGAGTGCGCGCAATAGAGCCGACCCAGTTGGTGTTTAAGTGCATACCTTTACGCTGTAAAAATTGTTGTCGGTGATATAGCGTATTTTCGATCATTGAATCAATCGTTCCATTTTTGCCACCAGATGCCATTTCCTGTTCAAACATCTTGTCTGGGCAAGTTACTTTTTGCGGATCATAAAGACGGAACACCACGCTTGGGCCCTGATTTGCCAGTGCTGCTACCCAACAATGAGGCAATTTGACTAATTGGCAGCGTAAAAAATTGGCATTTTGCAAGGTATTCGCAATAGCAGTTTGATAGCCTTCAACGCCTAAATATTGCAGGGCAGAATACGCAGAAAAAACGCCAACTGCACTACGTGAACACTCAATCGTCGACTGCAAGTGTGTCTCTTCCCTTTGTGTATGTTCAAAATATGAGTAATAGCTTGGATCGGTTTTTAACGCCGCAAGATCTTGCTTATTTTTCACCATCAGTAAACTCGAGGTATAGGGCACATACCCCCATTTTTGAAAATCAACGGTAAATGAATCCGCTAATTTTAGGCTATTAATATATGGCAGTAGCGAGACGATCCCGTTTAGTGTCGCTGCATTTATCGCCAATGGATTGCGTTCGACATCGTAATTTTTGAAAAATAACAAGCTCCAACCTACCGCCGCATCAACATGCAAATGGGGTTTCGTAGCAACCGAATATTCTTTACACAACTTCTCTCTAATGCTGTATACCCGTTCAATATCATCAATAGCAAAAGTATCTGTAGTGCCAAAGGTGAGCATAATGGCAGGAACTGGAATATTGTGCTTAAAACACCAGGTCAACTGCTGCTCTAGCTCTGTGATATCCATTTGATTATTATCATTGACCTTAATTCGTATCACTTTTCCTTTAATATCTAGACCAAGTAAGGATAAGTTAGTCATGTTGGAATAATGACCCGCTTCAGAATTAAAGATACGGTACTCTTCTTCAGCCAGCCCATGCATAGCCGAATGACACAACGCTTTGCGGATCCCCAATAAATAGCCATACAAGTTGCAAAATGTTCCCCCTTGAGTAAACAAACCACTGGATTGCTCAACGTTGTAACCAACTAAGTTAGCAATTTGTCTAACCACCAATTTCTCAAGCTCTGCGGCATCGCCTGCATACTCGCTATACACTAAGTTAGGATTGGCAATGGTCGCAAGTAGTGCACCGTGAATCGCAGGGTCACAAGGGGTTGAAATCACATTCTCAACCGAACGCGGATCATCCCAATTTTTCGAATGTTTGGCTGCATAAAGTGCCAGACTATCGAACGGGTGCATGACATCACGCGAATCATTAGGAATATGATTTATGTTTAGTAACTGTTGTTGTAGAGAAGACGAAATCGCTGCTGGGCGATGATTTAAGCGGCGCCCGTCGAGCCAGTCAGCAATATCGTGAATTCGATACAGCGGCCATAATTTAGGATCTCTGGCAAAAAACTGCGCCCGCATTTTTTCAAATTTCAGATTAAAGGTAGATGTCACTTGATTCGCTTTTTCATCTAACCCAATACGATCTATTGCTTGTTTTTTTAACAATAAATGTTTGGACGCCGTTTTCATCGCATTTCTCCAGAGTTATTCGTGATAAGCACGAATCGCCACGCTTGCCCTACTTCAGTTTGAAATTAGCAACTAAACGATCAAGTTCATGATTGGATGAAGATAACGATTCTGTAGCACTGACCGTTTGTCGACCACTCACCACCAATGATTCAACGATATCTCTGATAGCGAGCATATTTCGACTCAGTTCTTCTGCAACCGTACTCTGCTGTTCGGTTGCCGCTGCAATTTGAGTACTTAAATCATCGATTTCGGTTACTGAGTTACCCATCATGTTCAGACTGCCTGAAACTTCAGATGTTTTGTCGGCGGTAGTTTGGCACTGCATTTTGGTTTTGTTCATAGCAGCAACCACACTGTCCGTGCCTTCAAGTAGCTTGGCTAACATGTCCGAGATCTCTGTCGTACTATTTTGCGTTCTCGCCGCCAAAGCACGCACCTCATCGGCCACCACCGCAAAGCCCCTTCCCTGTTCACCTGCGCGCGCAGCCTCTATCGCAGCATTCAAGGCCAGCAAGTTTGTTTGCTCGGAAATAGCACCAATGACCGTCAGTACTTCACTGATCTTAATCGCGTCCTTATTCATATTCGCAATACGTTCAGACATTTGATCTACATCACTGACCAACGAGCTAACCGTATCAACAGCATTGTTGACAATAATGATCGACTGTTTCGCTTCTTTGCTAGCAGAGTCAGTGATGTTAGTCGATTGAGTGACACTTTCAGCCACCGTCCTGGCGCTCTCGCTCATTTCGGTAATAGCAGTCACAACCTGCTCTGTCTCAGAAGAATGCGAAAGCAGCATATGCTCATTTTCTTTAGCGGTTTGTCCTAACTGTTCAATATTGGAGGAAATATTGCGACTGGCATCGGCGATTTGCAGCATCATTTTTTGTAAGTTTTCAGAGAACAAGTTAAACCCTTGGCTGATCTGAGCCAAATCATCTTCACCATGCACATCCAGACGTCGAGTTAAATCCCCAGAACCTTGTGAAAGAGCGAGTACTGCTTTTTTCAAACGTAGCAAAGGTTTATAGATCTGATTCAGGATAAAAAAGATGGCAGCAACGCTCACAACCAACAACATAATACTGGTGTAGATAGCACTCTTTTGCGCCTCATAAACTTCGGATAAAGCGGTGTTTTTATCGACGAACACCATCATTGTCCAATACATATTGTCCGTTAAGTTTACGCGCTTGAAATAACCATCAAACTCAATACCAAGATAAGGGAATGACAAGTTTCCTGAGTCCTGTTTACTAAACAGGCTCTCCATTTCGCTGAAGTTAGAACTGACTTGGGATGGTGTACGTCCAATATCACTTGGGTCATCACTAGCGAAAAATACCGCATGTTTATCAGTTAAGGTGGCAGCGCCACCAGCAAACCGCATGTTACTCACTTGCTCGATGACCTCACCAAGTTGAATATCACCTAGCAGTACACCGATAAAGCGACTTTGGGCGTAAACAGGCGTCACAGCACTGACTACACGACTACCGGTGACTTGATCTTCATAAATGTCGGTTAAGAATGCAGACTGAGACGTTTTTGCTTGCTGATACCAACTGCGGGATTTGAAGTCTTGCTTACCAGTCCACACACCATCATCGCTACCGAACGACATGTATGAGCGTCCATCGTCATAGGCCATAACCACATTAGAAATCTGTGCACTTTCCGCCAACAGGCGAACCAACTTTACATTTTCTTGATCGGATAAATCCGTGCTGAAGTGCTTAGACCCTTGCATGACCGCTTGGTAACGATTTTTCACCCAAGACTCTAATTCAGAGACATGATAATTGAGCTTGTTCTGAGTTTCAGTGGTGAGAGAGGTGATCATTTTATCTCTCAGCGACAACATATTAATCGAACCCAAAATAATTAAGGATGTTGCAATCAAAATCGCAACACTCACGTATATTCTAGTTTTAAAACCTAAAGCCATGATTCACCCTCACCGTGCTACAGTGTATAAAAATAAGGTGAAACTTGGTCATATTATTAATATGAATGAAAGACCATAGAGACACCTAGCCAACCTGATTAAGTTGGTACAAGAAAAGTAATTATGCAAGTGGTGTCACAATGATTTATTATCTGATGATGTTCATACGCGTTGACAGTTAAGAACAACACTATGATTTATAAAGGAAGTTTTATTTATAAGTTTTGAATAAAAGAACGGCGCGCAGTGAAGAAAAAGACTACACGCCTAATCATATATAACCTTATATTTAGGCTTTTGCTTTTGAAGTAGCCCAAACGTAAAGCAGTTCTAAAGCGATAGTCGCGCCAGCCAGAGCTGTCACTTCGCTTTGGTCATAAGGTGGGGAAACTTCTACAACATCCATACCGACAAGATTTATCCCTGCTAATCCGCGGATAATTTTGAGGACTTTGTCTGAGTTTAAACCACCACAAACCGGAGTTCCGGTCCCGGGAGCAAAGGCGGGATCAAGACAATCGATATCAAACGTAAGGTAAACCGGTTTGTCACCAATTGTTGCGCGAATCTGAGCAACTATCTCATCGACGGAGAGATCATTCGCTTGCATCGCATTAATCACATTAAAGCCGTGGCCTTCTTGCTTGTATTCAGTACGAATACCGATCTGAATCGAATGCTTGGCCGAGATCAACCCTTCCTTCGGAGCATGATAAAACATAGTGCCATGATCATAAGCGCTACCATTGGCATAAGTATCGGTGTGAGCATCAAAATGGATCAACGCCATTTCACCATGATATTTTGCATAAGCTCGCAAGATCGGCAGAGTGATAAAGTGATCGCCACCTAGTGCTAGCATGGTTTTACCGCTTTTCAAAATTTCGCCAGTTGCCGCTTCTAATCGATACGTGAAATCTTCTGCATCACCACAATCAAACACCAAATCACCGGCATCAATCACTTTAGTGTCATTGAAAAGGTTAAAATCCCACGGGAATTTTTTACCTTCCCACGCTAAGTTAACCGATGCACGGCGTATCGCATCAGGCCCCATACGAGCACCAGGACGTCCCGACGTCGCCATATCCAATGGCACACCTAAAACCACAACATCAGCATCTGCGCTAACTGGGTTCTTTACATATGGACGGCGAACAAAAGTCATCGCATTGGAATACAGCGAATAATCAGTTTTTGTAAACAAATCATTCATTTAAAAATCCTCTAAATAAGTGTAACCGCTCAAGCCTTGCTCTAGCTCTAGCAATACTTTTTCTTGTTCATCAGCGGCAACACGTTGGCTAACTAACTCACGATAATTGGTACGGATCTTATCAACATCGATGTGTACATAACGCATCATGTCTTCAACGCTATCGCCTTCGTTAATGGACAGTATCTCTGCTTCTCCATTATCCGTCATATTGACCACAACGCTGTGAGTATCACCAAATAAATTGTGCATATCACCCAATATTTCTTGATAAGCACCCACTAAGAAGAACCCCATTAAATACGGCTGGTCTGCATTCCAGGCAGGAACTGGCAATGTCGTTTCAATACCTTGTCCTTCTACATACTGTTCAATAGCACCATCTGAGTCACAGGTAATGTCCAACATCACCGCCCGGCGATCTTCTACATTTTCTAAGCCAGACAATGGTAGTACAGGGAACACTTGATCAATTCCCCAAGCATCTGGTAACGACTGGAATAGTGAGAAGTTCACAAAAAACTTGTCGGCTAAACGCTCATTCAGTTCGTCCAAAATTGGGCGATGGAAGCGATTTTTGGTGCTCATCTGCAATGTCAATTCGTGATAAATACGCAGTGATAACTGCTCTGCCCAAGCGCGATGTTGAAGATTAATCACACCGGTCGAGAATTGGCTATGTGCTTCAGACAAATCACTTTGAGTGTCGTTATAAATTTCAATCAACGCACGAGCATCAGAACCTTCACGTAAATTTTCCCAGTTACGCCACATGTTTTGTAGTAACACTGGGGAATCGTGCTCAATCGCAGGGATTTCTTCTGGATAGTAAGCTTCTGTACCAATAACATTGGTGATCAACACGGCATGATGCGCAGTAATAGAACGCCCCGACTCAGAAATAATCACTGGCATCGGTTGGTTATATAACTGACAAACATCACCGACGGTGCTGACAATATTGCGCGCATACTCCACTAGCCCATAGTTCATCGAGTTAGATGATTGGCTGCGAGTGCCATCGTAATCGACTGCTAAACCACCACCAACATCGAAGAAGTCGATCTTCGCGCCAATATCGCGTAGTTCACAGTAAAAACGGGCCGCTTCATTCACGCCATTACGCACATCACGAATGTTGGCCATTTGTGAGCCTAAATGGAAGTGAACCAACTGCATTGTTTCAAGCTGATCTTCTGCTTTTAAGCGCTCAATCACGGTCAGCACTTGTGAAGCTGATAAACCAAATTTTGATTTTTCACCACCGCTAGCCTGCCATTTACCAGCGCCTTGAGATGCCAAGCGAATACGTAAACCTAAGCGTGGTTTGACGCCCAAGCTTTTGGCTTCTTTCAACACTAAGTCCAGCTCAGACAGTTTTTCTAAAACGATGAATACTTTGTGCCCTAGCTTCTCGCCAATCAAGGCTAGGCGAATATATTCCCTGTCTTTATAACCATTGCACACAATCACCGAGCTGGCTTGTTGAGCCAATGCCAATACCGCCAATAATTCAGGCTTACTACCAGCTTCAAGACCAAGCTGCTTAGTTTCTAACTGAGCTTGACTGGCTAGAATTTCATCAACCACTTCTTTTTGCTGATTCACTTTAATTGGGTAAACCAACAAATAGTTATTCGGGTATTGGTATTCTTCAATCGCCTGATTGAAAGCATCACAGATATTGTGTACACGTTGATGAAGGATCTGAGGGAAACGCACAAGCACAGGCAAATTTAGATCACGAGCTTCAAGCTGCTTAACGATCGAACTCAAAGGCATTTGATGTGCCTTATCATGGCGAGGTGATACATAGACCTCACCTTGGTTATCAATACCGTAGAAGCCTTGGCTCCAATAATGAACATTGTAGTCAGCGCGAACGCGATCTAATTTTGATGGTTGTTCCACATCTAATCTCACATGAGCAGAGAGTAAAACGTGAATCAGAAAAGCTGAAATCACGACCTGACACATTGTGTGTCAGGCGCATTAACGTAGAAAAGTAGGTATGTGTCTAATGATAATAATTTATCGTTAAGATTACGTTTAGTTGTTGCAAGACCGATCAGAAAAACCACTGAAAATTAATGTAAAACTACGCTCCACCAACGATCAATTCGTCAAATTTCGGGTTACCATGTAGGCCTTCTAAATCCGCTTCTTCTGCGATCATTTCGCGCAACGATGCACTGATATCCGTAGCGCGCTGCAGATCTTCAATTGCTTGCTCTTCAGCACCAATACGAGCATAAGCACAAGCTCGTTGGTACAAGGCTGGCGCATTTCTATCATCGAGTTCTAATACTCGGTTAGATAGACTCAATGCCCAGTAATACTCACGAATTTCCATCGCCGCATCCGCTTTGTAAGTCAATGCCTCTAAATCTCCCGGGCGTATTTTTAAGATGTCATCATATACTTCGATTCGTTGCTCGGGGGTTTGCATACTCTGAGCACGCAGCCATAAGTTATGAATTTCGTTAATAATTTCTATTTCACGGTTATTTTCTGTGATAATGCGAGTTTTACGCTTTAAATCCCTTTCTAATGCGAGAAATTTCTTTTCGTACTCTTGAGCGATCTTGTTTAACCGCTTATCGGCTAAATCACGCGTATTGTGTTTTAGCTCTTTTAGAGACTGCCAGCCTATCAATGCCACCAACGATGCCACACCCGCAATAACATAGAAAAAGTATGTTACTGTCACATTGGAATAGTTGAGTGATTTATCGGCGACGGATAGCTCGCGGTCTGTAATTTGGATAGTCATCCGCCGCTCAAGATCTTGCTGCTCTTGTCGTAATGATTTTAGTTCATCCAAGATATAACGCTCGACTAGGGGCCTATCGAGAATCGGCGATTCTGAATAAGCCTCTTCCGCTTTAAGCGGTGTTGATACAACCAACATCAATGTAAAAATAACTACTAACAATCGAGACACAACGCACTTCCTTTCTAGTCCATTTCTTTCTTCAACACAGAAAATGTTCTGAATACAAACAATTTCCCAGTATCAACACTACTGAAAATCTATTTTCTTAAACACTGGCAAACAACACTTAATTCGTCATCAAAACATTTTAATTCAAATTACTTTCAATTAATTATCCGCACAAAAACCATAACAAATCAAAATAATAACCATACAACATCAAGCAAGGTGACAATAATAACCTTGAAATAACTCCAATTAATGTTTAGTGTACTATACATAATTGCTATCTACTATTAAATAGCAACGATGAAAACAAAGGATGTAAATCATGTCACCCATGTTAGAAGTGAAAAACCTCTACAAGGTATTTGGGGAAATGCCACAACAAGCCTTTCCTCTTTTGGCTCAAGGACTCGACAAAGACCAAATTTTCGAAAAAACAGGACTGACTGTTGGCGTTAAAGACGTATCACTTTCGATCAATGAAGGAGAAATATTTGTCATTATGGGTTTATCTGGCTCAGGTAAATCAACTTTGGTTCGACTATTGAACCGACTCATAGAGCCAACTCAAGGTAATGTCTTACTCAAAGGCAAAGACATTGCTCATATTTCAGAACAGGAACTACGCGAAGTCAGACGAAAAAATATCTCCATGGTTTTTCAAAACTTTGCGCTCATGCCGCATATGACAGTGCTTGAAAACGCTTCTTTTGGTTTAGAACTGGCGGGTATTGCTGCACCTGAACGCAATAAGAGTGCTAAAGAAGCGCTAGCTCGCGTTGGCTTAGAGGCATATTGTGATTCGTATCCCGATGAGTTATCAGGCGGGATGAAGCAGCGGGTCGGACTTGCTCGAGCTCTCACTAACGACCCTGATATATTGTTAATGGACGAAGCGTTCTCGGCACTTGACCCATTGATTAGAACAGAAATGCAAGATGAGTTAATTCGTCTGCAAAACGACGACAAACGCACCATTGTATTTATTTCTCATGATCTTGATGAGGCAATGCGTATTGGTGACCGAATCGCCATCATGCAAGACGGCGTTGTTGTACAAACTGGCACGCCCGATGAGATATTGCACCACCCAGCAAATGATTATGTGAGTTCGTTCTTCCGTGGTGTCAATGTCGCCAGTGTCTTTTCCGCTAAGGATATCGCTCGTAAAAATCCAGCGGCCGTGTTCAAGAAACATGACAACGATGGTCCTGCCGCCGCAATGCAGTTATTGATGGATAACGATAGAGACTACGGCATTGTTGTCGACCGTAGTAATAAATACTCGGGTATTGTCTCTCTCGACTCTTTAAAACAAGCACTCAAACAGCAAGCTTCTTTAAGCTCCGCACTGCTTGCCGACACGATCACTATTGACCCTGAATTATCGGTCGGTGAATTGATTAGCCAAGTCGCTGAAGTGCCATACGCCGTGCCTGTTGTCGATAAGCAGGGACACTATTATGGCGTCATCACCAAATCACGCTTATTACAGACTTTAGACAGGGAATAGTCATGACTACCGAAAATACAACGCAAGCCGCCGAAACTCTTGAACCATGGGCTTCTACTGCGCCAACTCCCGCCAGTAGTGACCCATGGTCAACGGCTACCGCAACGCCAACAGGTGGTGACTGGTTAAGTGGCACTACTGACGCTCCCGTACCTTTCGATTGGCTTCATCCCTTCCAAGACGCGGTGATTCCTTTTGATAACTGGGTAGAAACGGGGCTGAATTGGTTGGTACAGCACGGCCGTCCATTATTTCAAGCTATCCGTGTACCCATCGATTTCATATTAACTTCCTTTGAAACTACGCTCGTTTCAACACCAGCTCCATTTATGCTACTGATCCTATTCCTTATTACTTGGCAACTTGCAGGCCCAAGAATGGGAATCGCCTCACTAGCTTCATTAATAACTATCGGGTTAATTGGTGCTTGGTCTGAAGCGATGGTGACACTTGCGCTGGTTATGACCTCTGTATTCTTCTGCCTACTCATAGGGCTACCGCTAGGGATATGGCTTGCTAGAAATCAGACCGCTGCCAAATTCATTAGGCCGATATTAGATGCCATGCAAACCACACCAGCTTTTGTGTACTTAGTACCGATCGTTATGCTGTTTGGTATTGGTAATGTACCCGGTGTTGTTGTCACCATTATTTTTGCGCTGCCACCAATTGTACGCTTGACCATATTAGGCATTCAGCAAGTGCCAGAAGAACTAATCGAAGCGGGGCACGCTTTTGGTGCCAGTCCAAAACAGATGCTTTACCGCATACAGTTACCTCTTGCGATGCCAACCATTATGGCTGGCGTCAACCAAACCTTGATGCTTTCGCTATCGATGGTGGTTATCGCTTCAATGATTGCTGTCGGTGGCTTAGGACAAATGGTACTGCGTGGTATTGGTCGCTTAGATATGGGCCTTGCTGCTGTCGGTGGCTTAGGCATTGTGATTCTGGCGATTTTATTAGACCGCCTCACTCAACATATTGGGACAGAAAATCGAGATAAGAAAACACGTTGGTACCAAACCGGTCCCGTGTCCATTTTTTATCTCATGCAACAGAAAATGACTCATCAGCAAAATATGAACAACCTAGGAGAACAAAAATGAATTACGCATGGAAGACGTTAATCACCACTAGCATGGTCGCGTCAACAGCACTATCAAGCAGCGTGTGGGCTGAAAAATTACCAGGAGAAGGTATTAGTGTTCAACCAGTACAATCAACCGTTGCCGAAGAGACATTCCAAACACTGATTGTCAATAAAGCGATGGAAGCTTTAGGCTATGACGTCAAAGAGACCAAAGAGGTCGATTATAACGTTGCTTACACCTCAATTGCGGAAGGTGATGCTACTTATCTAACCGTAGGTTGGTTTCCACTGCACGCTGAAAAATATTCAATGTCTGGCGGCGATGCTAAATTCTACCGCGAAGGTCAATATATTTCGGGCGCTGCGCAAGGATATTTAATAGATAAAAAAACCGCTGAGCAGTATGGCATTACCAATATTGCGCAATTAAAAGATCCCAAAATAGCAAAACTCTTTGATGCCAATGATGATGGCAAAGCCGATTTAACCGGCTGTAACCCTGGTTGGGGTTGTGAGTTAGTGATTGAAGAACAACTGACTGCATTCGGCCTGCGCCCTACTGTCACTCATAACCAAGGTAATTACGCCGCTATTATAGCCGATACCATTTCACGCTATAAAAAAGGCGATCCTATTCTTTACTACACATGGACACCTTATTGGGTCAGTGGTGTTTTAGTTCCGGGCAAAGACGTGGTATGGCTTGAAGTACCATTCTCAGCTCTGCCTGGTGAACGTAAAAATATTGATACTACGCTAGCAAATGGTAAAAACTTTGGTTTCGAAATGAATAGTATGCGCATAGTTGCCAACAAAAAGTTTGCACAACAAAACCCTGCAGCTGCCAAACTTTTTGAAATCATAAAGTTAGATATCAATGATGTCAGCGCCCAAAATATGATCATGAGTAAAGGGAAAAACTCAGCCAAAGATATTGAATCCCATGCCAATGGTTGGATAAAAGCGCATCAACAGTTGTTTGATTCTTGGATTAATGCGGCTAAACAGGCGGCCAAGTAGTCAATGGTGGCTGCTCATGACCTTGAGCAGCCCAACTCATTTTCACGGAGGAAAATGTGGATATTCATGAAGAAGTACTCATCGCCATACGTCAGATTATTCGAGCAACCGATCTCCACTCAAAGAAAATCAATAAAGATTTTGGGCTAACCAGTCCACAATTATTACTAATGAGAGAGATTCAAAGCTCCGAGAATATGACCATAAGGCAATTGTCCAGTAACACCAATATGAGCCAAGCAACCGCAACCAGTATTCTTGACCGACTGGAAAAACGCGGCTTAATTACACGCCAGCGAGATCAACAAGATAAACGTAAAGTGCATGCACTTTTGACAGCAGGAGGCAATCAACTGTTACTAAATGCACCTACCCTGCTACAAGACAACTTCATCGACCAATTTCAAGCCTTAAGTTCTTGGGAACAAACGCTGATTCTTTCGTCTTTACAGCGTATCTCAACCATGATGCAGACCTCAGAAATTGAACCATCAGCGCTAACTCCCATCTTAGAAGCTAACGACCCGTTTTAGTGATAATTAATGATAAAAACAAAGCGTTGGCGACTTTTTTCGCAACAAACCTCTAATTAGACAACTTTCCATAATTAGATGTTGTAATTCATTGAATTTCAGCTATTTTTGAAGCAAATTTCAAAGCATAACTAACCATGGATTACTTAAACTTATTTCAACTGCATTACCAATGGTTCATCACCGCTATCGTGCTAATCTGTTACCCAACACTCGCCAAATATTGTTTGCGATTTTTTGAAAACATGGTGATCGGTAAAGCGGATATTCATCGTTTAAAACGAGCTCGTTGGTTGGTTAAATCGATGCTGTTTACACTACTGATGCTTACTATTTTAATGATGTGGGGAGTTGAACTACGAGGTCTGCTTGTCGTAGGTTCATCCTTATTTGCTTTACTCGGAGTCGGTCTATTTGCGGCTTGGTCTTTGCTCAGTAATGTGACCTCTTTCCTCATCTTATTTGTACAAAATAACTGCCGAATTGGCCTGTGGGTACGAGTGGTCGACGGAGCAAATATGATTGAAGGCAAAATTGTCGATATGAATTTACTGAATGTGGTTTTAGAGAATATCGATGGCAATAAGATACTCTACCCCAATAATTTATTTATCATTCGTCCTGTCATTGTTCTGAATACGGCCCCCGAAAAAGCCGTGAAGAAAAAAGAGAAACGACAACTTCCAACTGGAGTAACGCGTTGAACGAATATCAAGATTTATCATTTCAGATTGAAGCCATTTCAAAAGCGGATGACGAACAACAGATCGACTTGCTTGGCGAGTATGTTGAAAACGGCCTTGATGAAGGTTCAATAGCGATCATTTTAGAAGCGTTTCCTGTTGAGCAACGTGTCCGGTTATGGCGCAGCCTTCCACTAGAAATGCACATTGATGTATTAACGGAAATGCGTGCTGATGTACGTTTCTCAATTATTGATGCGTTATCTGAAGTCGAACTCAAACTGACGTTAGCCAAACTCGATAACTTATCCCTCATCGAATGGGCAGACTCTTTGCCTGACGAGATTATCAGTGAAGCACTTCGATTAATTAGCCGCGATGAACTGGAACTGTACGACCAAGCAAGCGCCTATGAGGATGATGAAATCGGTCACTGGGCAGACCGTAAGGTCTACACTTTACCTTTTAGTATCAGCGTAGATAAAGCAAAAATACTACTCGAAAAATACCACAATGATTCTCCTCAGCACATTTATTTGATTAACAAAGCCAAAAAATTCCGCGGCATTGTTACTTACACCGATATTTTACTGGCCGATGGAAAAACGTTACTCAAAAACTTAAAGCAAGAGGAAATATTTACCCTTAATGCCCATCAATCCTTATCTGAAGCCGTCGAAGCTTTAGAGCACGCTCAGTTGCCAACGGTTGCTGTGATTGATGAAACGGACACTTTAGTTGGCGAAATTGACTGGCAATTTGCTCTCAGTACTCAACGAGAAATTTATGAAGCGCGCTTAATGGCGGGCACGGGTATGGACGAAGGCGATGACCTATTCGCCCCCATAATAAAAAGTTCGAAAAAGCGCGGCCTTTGGTTAGGTATCAACTTATTAACGGCAATTCTGGCTTCAATCACCATCGGTTTATTTGAGGATGTAATTTCGCAAGTCGTGGCCTTAGCGGTACTTATGCCAATCGTTGCTTCCATGGGTGGCATTGCGGGCAGTCAAACCTTAACCTTAATGGTTCGCGCCATGGCATTAAACCAAATTACGCCGGGTAACCGTTTCGCTCTACTCAAAAACGAAATTGGTATTGGTTCTATTAATGGATTGCTATGGGCATTAATCATCGGCGCGTTAGCTGGCCTGTGGTTTCAATCCACCATGATCGGCGCAACCATTTCCCTCGCTATCGTTGTGAACATTATAACAGCGGCAATGTTTGGTGTTTTAATCCCGATTACTTTAGATAAATTCAAACTGGACCCAGCGCTTGCAGGATCTGTAATTTTGACTACGGTAACAGACGTCGTCGGCTTTTTCGCTTTTTTAGGCACTGCTAGTTTAGTGATGTTATAGATAAAAAACAGGTTGTTCTATACCCAAACCATTTGAAGTTGCAGATAGGTGGCAAGTAAGTTCATCCCCATGAGCATAGATAAACTATGTGATTGGGGTGAACGAATGTAGCCAACACCGCTGCAGCTTCAAGTAGGAAGGGTATAATGAACAGCCTGCTTTTATTAAAACAAATGAGTTGATACTTAAGCTTAAGCTGCCGCTTTATTTTCTGACGATACTGCTTCTACTTTATTAACAATCAACATCTGATGCAGCGCACAAATTGCACTGTTGTAATCTTGATCTTCTACTACAAATTGCGCATTAACGTTACGCATCGAAGAGTGCGCAGCAATAGGATTAACATCCGCTTTGGTTAGAGCTTGCATACCTTGGCTTAATGCAGCATTGGTATTAATAGAAGCACCAATGGCAGAAATCAGTGCCACCATTTTTCCTGATACCGATGCATTTGGGTAACTCTTTTCTACCTTGTATAACACGTGATTCAAATTTTCACTATTACCGCTCAGATAGTAGGTCATCGAATTGGCATTCATCTCTTTCCCAACTAAATACACCTTAGCATCTGCAATAACTTCCATTAATTCATAGCTCGCATTGTCAATCTTTCCAACCATACTCTGATCAAAGATGTGTAAAGCGAATACTTTATTGCGACCTGCAATAATTTCTACTTTATTGTCGACGGGTTGGTGAGCATTGGTAATTAAAGTCCCTTCATGTTCAGGTTCGAAGGTATTCTTGATGCGCAACTCAATACCTTTTTTACGCAAACCCGCAGCCGCATTCGGATGAATGGCTTCCATGCCAAGGTTAGCCAGTTGGTCTGCAACATCAAAGTTAGTCAGTCCCATCGGGCTCACTTTGTCAGGACCGACAACACGGGGATCAGCAGAACTCAAGTGGTATTCTTTATGAATGATCGCTTGGGTTGCTTCAGTCAGTGTTGCAATACGGCTAAATGTCATTTCACTGTAGCCACGATCATAGGTTTTCATTAGTCCTTCATCGCAATACGCATAACCAGTCACAATTGGCAGTTCGGTGCTCACATCAATGTCCGAAAAAGCCATAAGAATCACTTCATCCAAAGTTCCCGCTTGTCCACTATTCCAACCTGACAGGTCTACAAATCGGGCATTTACCCCAAGAGTTTTTAGCTTCAGACTCGTATTGTAAGCACTGTGTGCTTCTCCTATCGAAGATAAAAATTCTCGTATTTGCGGTAAATAATGACGCAGAGAAAACTGCCCGTACTGACATGTTTCCAAAATATTAGTGATACAATTTACAGCTTCTGCAATGCGCGATCGAATGAACTTATCAGCGCGAATACGGCTAATCGGATCAGCAAACAGATTGTCGTTGATCAGTAACATTCGTTGCTCAAGTTGATGTATGGCATCTTTCCATTGCGCATCATGCTTAGCGATCATTTGATAAATTCCGGGTTTACCCGTTCGCTTACACTCTAATAATGCATCGGTGATAGTGGCATATGCCGACACCACAAACACTCGCTGATAGGGGTCATTAGGTCGTAATAAAATATTGTCCAGAACAGCGTCAAACGCGCTCATCGAAGTTCCACCGATTTTCTCTACGGTGTAAGACATGAGATCTCCTTTGGTTATTAAATACACTTTATAAATCAATAATTCATGAAATAGATTGACGACGAATTGTGTTCAGAAAACCCTATTCTACGATGGGGTACACACCATTTTTGTCATGAACTTCAGCACCTGTAATCGGTGGGTTGAAAACACAAGCCATGACCATGTTTTCGTCTTTATAAGCCCTTAAATAGTGCTCATCGTGTTTATCTAAAATATACAAAGTCCCAGGCTGAATCGGATACGTTTCACCATCAACGACTTCGATTTCACCCTCGCCAGATATACAAAACACAGATTCCAAATGGTTTTGGTAATGAATGTGGGTTTCGCTATCTTTAAAGATGGTAGTGATATGGAATGAGAATCCCATATTGTCATCTTTCAAAAGCATGCGAACGCTTTCCCACGTCGGTGCAACAACACGGCGTTCACTTTGGCGGCATTCATCTAATGTTCTTACAATCATCGTTTATCCTTATGATGCTTTTTTAATCAATTGAGCGGCAATATCTTCTACCGCTTGTTCAAAAATATCCAAACCCTGCTCTAATTCAGCTTCACTAATGGTCAGTGGACAGAAGAATTTAATCACTTCATCTTCCGGTCCTGCGGTTTCAATCACTAGGCCAAGTTCAAAACAACGCGCGGTAATTTTGCTTGCGAGTTCACCACTACAACATTCAATTCCTTGCATTAGCCCTCGGCCTTTTTGGCGGTTAAATAGCGTTGGCTCTCGGCGTAACGTCATTTGAATACATCGAGTAACCTGCAGCGCTCGCTGCTGGATATGATTTGAAAGATCATCGTTTGACCAGTAAACCTCTAACGCTTTCGCTGCGGTGACAAAAGCATGGTTATTACCTCGAAAAGTACCGTTATGCTCTCCTGGTTTCCATTCATCTAATTCAGGACTAAATAAGACGATAGCCATCGGTAATCCATAACCACCAATCGACTTTGATAGCGTAACAATATCGGGTTTGATACCTGAAGGTTCAAAGCTAAAGAAGGTCCCTGTTCGACCACAACCCGCTTGAATATCGTCAACGATCAGTAAGATATCGTATTGTTTACAGATCTGGCTTAAACGTTGTAACCATTGGTCTGATGCGACATTAAGTCCACCTTCACCCTGCACAACTTCCAACAAAACAGCTGCTGGTTTATCAAGACCAGAAGAGTTATCGCCCAGCATGCATTCAAACAGTGTTAGACCATCGATATCGGCATAGCCATCGTAAGGAATACGAGTTATTCCTCCTAGACTGATACCGGCGCCACCTCGATGATGCTGGTTACCTGTAGCAGCAAGTGCTCCGTATGAACAACCATGGAATCCATTAGTGAACGCAACCACATTGGTTCTTTTCGTTACCTTACGTGCGAGTTTCAATGCCGCTTCAACTGCATTAGTACCCGTTGGCCCTGTAAACTGGACTTTGTAATTTAAATCTCTTGGCATCAAAATACGGGCTTGTAGCGCCTTCAGGAAATCGGCTTTCGCTGATGAGTGCATGTCTAGACCATGGGTAATACCATCTTTATCAATGTAATCTAACAACGCCTGTTTTAAGATCGCATTATTATGTCCATAGTTCAGTGAACCCGCTCCAGCTAAGAAATCTAGGTATTGTTCTCCCCCTTCGGTGTATAACCAACTGCCTTTCGCGGTAGAGAAAACCACAGGAAAGTGGTTAGCATAAGATTGAACGTTTGATTCTTTCTTTTTAAAAATATCCATAACGTTTGAAATTATCCTTCGTTTTTAGAGTGTTGTCTTAGCGGAATTCGGTAAAGGTATTCAGTCGCATGTTGGCCATTAAAATGTCGAGTCTGGTCGAGGAATGTTGAAACTTCGCCATGCTGGCCATACGCTTTATCAAGCTTCTTAAATAGACTCCATGATCCCTGATTATCTCGTGTGATTGTCGTTTCCAATGTGCTCACATCTTGCAGCGCATTCCTCTCTAAGAGTTCATTGAGCATTTGAAATGCAAGGCCAAGGCCACGTGCATCTGGGTGTACCGCAACTTGCCAAACAAACAGTTCATGTAAGTTATCGGGTTTTAAATACGCAGAAATAAAACCGACCACTTCACCATCTCGTTCAGCAACAATGCATGTATCTTGAAAATGAATCGCCTGTAAAAAATTGCAATAAGCCGAGTTTTCATCGAGTGGAGGAGACAGCGCAACCAAATCATGAACTTTTTGTCCATCAGCTTGGTTTGGTGTACGAAATGTCCATCTATCATCCTTCATGTGCATAATTTCAGGGTATGCGACCCAAGGTGCTGCTGTAATCATTGCTCGCCACATAAATAGTTAGAACTCTAATGAATTTTCTTTATACCTTAACAACACTAACGATAAATTCAACTATAAAATTCATAAAAAAGACCAAAGAAAAAATAACTTACTGTTTTAAAATAAGTTAAATAACATGACGAACAAAAATGACAGAACGAATTTACTTAGATGTGTAAATATATTTCAATTAAAAGGAATACTATGAAGTGAGAGCATTCGGATTTCTCTCCATTTCTCAGGCGGAGACCATCACTAGCGGAGAAAAATCGATTCAATAAGGTGGTAGCGGATAAGGGAGTGATCAGAAATAGCGTAGAGAAATGATTGAGTATTTAAACAAATTAGAATGAACTCATTTGCCGCATCCCTGCAGCTTCAAGTGGTTTGGGTATATGGGGCGAGTATTAACAAATGATAAGAAAAGTATTAAACAACTAGAAAGGAACTTCAATTTGCATCATTACGTCGAGATCGTAATCTTCATGCCAGCGATAATCAATACGCATACGAGGCTCGCCAATTTTCTTTTCACCAAACCCAAAGCTTATTTGAATACCATGGCTCATTAGCCATTCTTCGGTAGACATTTTACTCTTTTCTTCATGCAGCTCTTGAGGCATCCACACCCCAAAACCGATGTAGCTTGTCGCTAACTTTTGAGTGAAAATTGGATCATCGTCAGTTTTTAAAACCCAGTCAGACCAATATAAAGAATTTGTGGATTTATTATCATCCGTCAAACCGAGAGCCGAGAGTTGAGCCGAAGCATAGTCGATACCGTCCAGCATCGAAAAACAGATACCCGATGCCTGAAACATTACAGAACTGCTGGTGCCTTCTTCTAAAAATGAGTTTGAATAGAGATCGCATGCTTTCGTTACTGACGAAAACAAGATCAATACTAAAACGGCAACATTTAATTTCATTAACAACAACTACTCCGACCACTTTGAGATTGTGGATTTTCTAGTATAGGCGCCTTTGTTGCAAGATCATTTCCACAGACTTGGTTGTCAAACTACTAATATCAGAATTCTCTGACAGGTTATGCCGAATATCCGTACTTCTTATCGCCACTTTTTCAGGGCACGCCATCACCGACCAACGCTGTAAAATTTCCCGAGCCTTATAAAATTTGTCAAAATTAAACAAATTATCGGGGCCAATCACAAAAGTAATGTCAGCGTCAGGAAATTGTTTTTGCAGTAATGACAAAACCGCATAAGTCGTCACACTTTCACCAGGTTGCTGTAAATGCTCTTCAACTGTCGATCTTTTTACATTACTTAATGCTAAATCACTAATAAAAGCATCAATAAGTTCACAGCGGGTCTCATAATCTAGCATTGATTTACCCCAAGCGTGTGAAATGCTCGGCACCAGAAGCACCAAGTCAAAATGGCTTAAAGAATCAATCACACTTTTATGACCTAAGCTCGGCGGGTTAAAAGCACTTCCAAAGACAGCGATTTTTGTCATAGCAATCCTTATTCAACGTTGAAAACTACTTTCTCGGTTTTCTAATTTCGTGATTTAGGTATGATACACGAAAGATTTATTTTGCTTGCAGGAAAAGGAACTCTAATGGAAAAAATGATCCGTGATGAGATGCGCGTTCTCCCATCCATTGACCCAGCGTATGAAGTAGAACGCCGAGTCGACTTTATTAAACGTAAACTTGTTGAGTCTGGCTGCAAATCGCTCGTGCTCGGTATAAGTGGCGGTGTCGACTCAACCACATGTGGTCGTTTAGCTCAACTTGCGGTTACACAGCTAAACCAAGAACACAATGTTAATGACTACCAATTTATTGCCGTACGTTTGCCTTATGGCGAACAGAAAGATGAAGAGGAAGCACAAATTGCCCTTTCTTTCATTCAACCGACGCATTCTGTTTCCGTTAACATTAAAGCGGGAGTTGATGGTTTACATACAGCTTCTCTTGAGGCACTGCAAGGGACCAGTTTAGTTCCAACCGATGCGGCTAAAGTTGATTTCGTGAAAGGAAATGTCAAAGCACGTGCACGTATGGTTGCACAGTATGAAATTGCTGGTTTTGTTGGAGCCTTGGTTCTCGGTACCGATCACTCAGCCGAAAACATCACAGGTTTTTACACCAAATTTGGCGATGGCGCATGTGACCTTGCTCCTTTATTTGGCTTAAGTAAACGCCAAGTACGTGCCGTAGCAGCTCAATTGGGTGCTCCGCAATTATTAGTACAAAAGACACCCACAGCGGATCTAGAAGAGCTTGCACCTCAGAAAGCCGATGAAGATGCTTTAAACCTAACTTATGACCAAATTGATGATTTTCTTGAAGGTAAGCAGGTAGCGCAGCATGTCGTGGAGCGTCTAGTCGCTATCTATAAGATGACTCAGCATAAACGCCAACCGATCCCGACTATATACGATTAAGCCATTAATCGATTTGGCTACTCACCAAATTGGTAGCGTAAACAATAAAGCCAACCGAATGGTTGGCTTTATTGTTCGAATCTGAATGACAAATTATTGACTCATTTTGATCAATGATTTACCCACCAGCCATTCAAGCTCTCTTGCACTTTCGTTACCAAATTGTGCTGCCGTCGTTTTGTATAAGCGGTCAATACCATTTGCAGCGAATTCATCAGCACATTCGCTCGTGACAATGTGGTGAAAAAGCAATCGCAAAATAGCTAAAAACTGCGCATTATTTAATGCTGTGATCCAACTCTTTGAAAACTGAGCAAGATCATTTTCAAAATCTAAATATTCAACGAAAAGTTTGAAAATTCGACCATCTAACGCGGCCGTAAAATCCGTTTTCTTTGGAAAGTGATGGCTAATCCCTGTACGAGATACACCCGTTTGTTGACTCAAAGTGGTGTATGACATTTTGTCATAACCCAATCTCAATAGCTGATCAACAACAGCATCCATTATTTTTTGGATGGTGATTTCAGTATCTTCTTTACTACGCTTTGGCATGGTTTAAGCTCTTCTATTTATTAATCCATCAATTGTGATGATAGTGTTATTAAACGTCTCATCATTGCAGTGCATTTTCCCTGTCTAAAAATCGCACAAAAAAAATAGCAACGCCTATCCAGAGCATTTTGCTAAGTCATATCTGCTAGTTTGGTGTTACTTTCCTTTAGCAATCGCTAATAAAGTTAACCTACTCCGTAATATCAACCAGTAAACGAATGAATTAGGCGCAATTTATAATAGTAATAATTACATCAATCGCATAATCTAACAATCACTGCCAATTCGCAACGAACTCAACACTGTTCTGACAAAATAATGACACGAAAACCAGTGATTCTTTGACCGCCATCACACTCTATGGTTACATTATCTTTCAATATAGTTTCAAACCATCAACATGACGTACTGTTTTAATGTAGATATGTTCTGCTTTTTTGTAGCTAGTCGACCATTTGCTCGCTAGAATAACCACACACTAAATATGAGGATTCGAAATGAGTATCGAAAACGACGTAGATATCCAAGTCTGTGAAGCATGCGGCTGCGCTGGCGAAATTGGTTTTATTATCAAAGAAGGTGATGAAGTTGCAGAGGTCATGGTTATGGCTCCTAACAAGATTCAGCTTGAGGCCGAGTTTGAAAAATACTTAGCATTAGCCCAACAAGTATCAAGCAACGTTGAATATGAAGCATCTCCTATCGAGGAAAATTCAACTGAACTGCACGCGCGTTTTAAATTTGAAGTCAGTGCAGAAAAACTCATTTTCGAATTAAAGTCACGATCTTTGGCTCGCTAATTACGCCTTGATAATAATGACCAAAAGCGAGCAACTATCAGCTCGCTTTTTTCTCTTTGCACTAAACAGATATTGAAGCAAAGTAGCAATCGGCCGATACTGTTAGCAATTGTTTTGGATAAGTGGATGCTATGAACGGAATCCGGCTTTTATTTTTATTATTCACCCTCATTTTTTCCAGTTTTAGTTGGTCACAATCTTTGGATCAATACAAAATCCTCAACCACCTCGATAACTACGGTAATTTGGATTTACGTAATAAACCTTATACCTCCCTACCTGATGATCTCACGCTCAAAGGTAATTTAAACATAGCGAAAACTTCTATTCTGTCATTACCTAAGGCGCTAAACGTACAAGGTAGTTTAGATGCATCAAATAGCTTGTTAAAAAACGTCCCCAAGGGAACCACCATCCGTGGTTACGCCAATTTACTCGGTAGCCAAATCAAATCGTGGCCAGGAGGGATAAAGGTTGGTGGCTACATCAATTTCACCGATACTCAACTCGAGAAATTACCCGCTAATTTCAAAGTAAAAGGTGATCTCAGTGTCATTCGCACCCCATTAACCACCCTACCGGAAGGGCTAACAGTTGAAGGCAGTTTGTTTATTGGTGGGTCTAAAATAACAGAATTCCCAGACACCATGACCGTCAATGGAAATATCTACTTAGGGGGCAATGTTATCAGTAAGTGGCCAACTACTTTAACACTAGGTGGTGCTGTGGCACGTTAGTAAAAACATACGCAGAAACAAACAAGAAACAAGAAACAAGAAACAAGAAACAAACTATATACCCAAACCACTTGAAGTTGCAGGTAGGCGGCAAATGAGTTCATCCCCATGAGCATAGATAAACCATGTGATTGGGGTGAGCGAACATAGCCAACACCGCTGCAACTTCAAGTAGGAAAGTAAAATCACTCCTCTTTTCTATTAGGGCGTGTTGACCTAGTTACAACTGGTTTTTTGCTGGGTTTGCATAGCTATCGAGCAGATAACGTAGAGCCCCTTCTGGTATCTGAGTCAACTTACGCTCTAAGTGTGCTCGGACATCAGGGGTGATATCACTACTTTCCATACCCGCTGCTAATTTATTGATTGGAAATAGCTCATAGTTTGCGTGTATTTGGCGATCAATCTCTTGCGCGAGTGCATCTGGCGTCTCAAACGCTTGATCTATAACCTCACCAAACGCGACATGGACACGACCTTTCTCTCCAACGATCCCTTGAACGATGCTTTCAATATCTTCAAACTCACCTTTTTCATAGCGACCGCTAGAGGCTTTTTCGTACAATTCACACGCTTTTGCAATATCACAAGGATCATTCTCATAGGAAATCGCAACCGGCACGATCCTCAGAGACTGAATGTAGCTGGCAAAATCAATTTTCTGCTTACGTCCTTCAACATGAAACATTTTCAAAATGGCGGGATCAGTGAAATCATTGCCATCTTTAGCTCGACCTTCTTTTTGAGCTATCCATATCGAATTACCAGTATCCAAGGAATGCTTAATGTAGGCCGATAGTGTCCCTAATGCCTTCATCATTTCACGAGGCCCTTTCGCAGAACGTTTTACAATGAAGCTTTTATTTAACCTCATTAATTCTGTCGTGCAGGGTTTTTTCAATAGATTGTCACCAATAGCAATCCGCACCGTTTTGTGGCCAGAGGTATTAAGACCATAGTTAACCAACGCTGGGTCCATCGCGATATCGCGATGATTAGAGACAAATAAATAAGCCGTCTGCTTATCCAGTTTGTCCAAGCCACTAAAGGTAACCCCTTGGGTAGTCGATGCTAATGTTTTAGTTAAGTATTTCTTAACTTCCAACTGAATGGCTTCAACTGACTTTAACTTTGACCATTTAAATTTTAGATACACTTTCACAAACGGACTAAGCATTGATTTTAGCCAAGCAGAACGCTTATCAAATCGATGTTGCAAAATCGCTGCAATAAATTCTTCATCATTAATCAAGCGGTCAATCGCCGCCGGAATTTCATCGTCATTGTATGGACGGATGTCTACATAAGGATCAGTTGTGGTGGTCATATTTTTATACATCAAATAAAAAACTGGCTTATTCTACGCGTAGTTGGCGCAGCTCGCAGCTACAGTCGTAACAGATTCGTGAAGGTCAGACCAGACTTAGTGCAAATTAGTTCGTCTATTTGGCATTTTCTGTGAGACAAGGTACTCTTAGCGCCCCGAAATTGGTGAGAACAAACATGAACTACGCGATTCATTTTGAAACGTTACTGCAAGTAAACTTAGTCGTTACTCCTCGTAAAAAAGTCATCAAACACAGCTTAGTTCGAGTCACAAGTGGCTTGGCCTTGTGTAAATTGGGTAAACACGAGTATTCGATTGAAGCAGGACAAGCATTTTGGATACCTTTAGACTGTTTGTGCTCACTGACTTTTTTTCCAAACACGCAAATCCAAAGAGTAGATTTCTCGGCACGTCTTTGCGTACCGTTTCCACATCAAGCCGGCTACGTAACGCTTTCGGAGCTAAGTTTAGCTGCCATCGACAAGCTAAACCAGTGCAAGCAAAATGACGAGATTTACACTCACCTACTGCAAGTGCTTAAACTGGAAATTGCCCAACTTAAGCCAAAAATTGAACTGAATCGTTTAAGTCATGATATTTCGACATGGCAACCACACAAAGAGAGCCACTTATCGGCAGAATGCCAAATGGTGTTAAGGGTACGCGAGGCTCAAAAACGCAAGCTATCTGGTACTAAAATATCACAGATCATTAGCGAACTATTTAATGATGACATGCAACAATATCATCAGCTTTTTTCTTTAGTACTAGGCGAAAAAGGATAAATTTACCAACTAAAGTTCGCGCTTTTACTGGCTGAATGTCTAATCCCTAACTATACATTTACTAATAATATTTTTATTACTAGATCATTAGATAGAAGGGACTGACTATGAAATTCAGCCACAAGATTGTTGCTGCGTCCTCATTACTATTACTCGCCACCGTAACTTTGCTTACTACACAGCAATATTTAACCGTTCAGGAAGAAATAAAATCCCAAGTAGAAGCAAGTGTAACGGAAATCGTTGATGGGGTTCGTAATACTGCAGGAGCTGAGATTAATAGCCGCAAAGCTATTGCCGCCTATTCAACCAGTATGCTTGAAGTGGATTTATCACCTAACAGTATCTCCAATGTAATTACTCGGCCTGTGGTTAAAAACACCTTCCTGCTTGCTGGTATCGGCTTTGAAAAAGATGGCTCCTACATCAGTAATGACCCATCGTGGAACCCCGGCTCCAGTTGGAACCCACGTATTAGGCCCTGGTACATCGATGCCAAAAATGCAGATAAACTCATCATTACCGCCCCTTATGCCGACTCTGCGACGAATGAAATTTTGGTCTCTATTGCTACCCCGGTAAAAGACAATGGCAAATTTATTGGTGCCATCTTTTACGATGTGAGCTTGGCAGGTCTGGCTGAACTGGTGAATACCGTCAAACTGTTTGATGCTGGTTATGTGTTTATTGTATCTGGAGATGGAACCACCATTGCTCACCCTAAAAAAGAGTTCAATGGTAAACCAATGAAAGATTACTTAGGTGGGACACCTTTGGTAGAAAAACCTCAGCAAGCTGTAATCAATGATAAAACTTACACTGTCGATTTTTCTAAAGTACCTGGTGAAAATTGGTATGTAGGTGTGGTTCTTGATGAGGAGATAGCTTATGCCTCATTAACTAAACTCCGTAACAGTTCAATTATCTATACCTTGATAGCGCTAGTGCTCAGCATTGCGTTACTCTTAGTACTGATTCGCATATTGATGCGTCCGCTCGATGCGCTCAATGAGGCAATACAAAATGTGGCTTCGGGTAACGGAGATTTAACTCAACGCCTTGCAACCGATACTGACCAAGAATTCTCTGTTTTAGCGGTCGGATTTAATACCTTTACTGAAACTCTGCAACAACGACTGATACAGTCAAAAGCCATTGGTTCAGAAATTCTAAGAGGCTCTGAAATAACCTCGATTGGCTTGCAAGAATCGGCTGAAGCGATGCGTGATCAACTGCATGAGTTAGAGCAACTTGCTACCGCCATGCATGAAATGGCAACCACATCCGGTGATGTTGCTAATAATGCCCAAGGTGCAGCATCAGCAGCCAAAGATGCCGATGATGCAACGCAAATCGGTACCAATGTTGTAGCTCAAACAACTCGGGCTATTGATAACCTATCCGCTCGTATTGATGAGGCAGTAACCGAAGTGAGTGCTTTGGAAGGTGCAACATCAAACATTGAAACGATTTTAAAAGTGATCAACGACATTGCGGATCAAACCAACTTATTGGCATTGAATGCGGCTATTGAGGCAGCTCGTGCTGGAGATTCAGGTCGCGGCTTTGCTGTGGTAGCGGATGAGGTTCGAACGCTTGCCCAGCGAACTCAACAGTCAACCACCGAAATTCGTAATATGATTGAAAAACTGCAATCAAGTGCCACCTCCGTTGCAAGTGCTATGAATCACAGTAAGAATACGGCTGGCGAGGCGGTAAATAGTGCACAAGAAGCTAACGAAGCGCTACTGCAGATTCGAAATGCAATCCAGCAAATCAGTGATATGAATATTCAAATCGCTTCTGCCGCTGAAGAGCAGAGTCTAGTTGCCGAGGAGATAAACAATAATACAGTGAAAATTAAAGATCTTTCTGTTCAAGTCGCAGATGCAGCTGACAGCGCTAACATCGCGATGCAGTCTCAAACCGAGAATATTCGCGAGCAGGATGCCATTTTGAATAAATTTACGGTGTAATTGTTCATATTGAAACTCATCGCTTAGCACTAAATGAGTTTATTAGATAATGGCGCAAAATCTGCGCCATTGTTTGATGAGAAAGATAAATCGCTATTTAGCCCACAGCATACAACTTGAGCGGCCAACCATTTCAATCTTAATGTTTTTCTCTTTTGGAACAAACACCTGCTGCGATAGAAGATCTATCATCGAACTGTCCCACTTAATTTCGACGGTTTGATTACGCAGTGACTTATTCAATACCACTAAGCCTTGATCGCCCCGACTGAACACCAGAAGATCATCATTCGCTTCTAGCGTTTTCATCGGTAGCCCATGCATTTTATTGTGAAATGCAATTCTCGCGGCCATCAAGGGTGTACACCACGCATCTTGCCAACGTGGCAGACCTTGCTTGTTGAGGATACCACTGGTGTTTAAATCAGTATAAATCAAAGGCACGCCACCATCTCGTCCAAGAACGTAGCTATAAGCGAGATCTTCTGAGGCTTCATCCATCACCGAGTCTAAAAACACGTCGTTGTTCGGTATATCATGAGTGATGGCAAACGTAATCGCGCGGCTGTTAGACAGTGCTTGTCCAAAACAATATGGGTCAATGAGCCACTTCAGGCTACCTTTCTTTTGCAGCGCATCAAACACCGTTTGAAACAGCGGAAAATCATAAGCACCCAGCGTAGTTTCCTTTAAATAAGGCTCTAAGAAGATCTGGTATTCTTCTTTTGTTGCGCCGCCATCGGTAATGATTTCACCAAAAATATGCATATCTTGCGTAATGCCATCAACCCACACTTTTTTCAGATGTTCAATGGACATATGTTTTGCCGCATCGATCCTAAAACCTTTTACACCCAGCTCTTTTAAGGCTCTTAAATAAGCTTGCTGCTGAGACACCACATGATCATTGTCTCGCAGAGTCGGTAAACCAGGGTCGTGCGCTCCGCCAGTAATGCGCCCATGCTGAACTTGCCAACGGTCTTTCCAATCTTTAATGCCAAAAGCTTCAACAAAATCATCTTCGTCAAATAACGGCTCTTGCAAGTCACCAAATAGACGTATTTTTTGATAATACTCGTGCTTCTGTTGGTAAAGCGTTAGCTCTTGGTTACTTGGATACTGTAGATCTAATCGCAGCTTCGATTCATTTGCCATGTGATTAAACACTACATCGACATAGGCTCGTAATCCATGCTCGGCTAGAGCTGCAAGCATCGCTTTAAAGTCATCGGTATCTCCCAGTTGGTTATCAATGACACGATAATCTTGTGGCTGGTAACGCTGCCACCACTGAGTACCTTGATCGTTTTTCAACGACTTCATGGCAGGAGAAACTAATACCGTTTTATAGCCTAGTTTAAAAATCTGCTCTGCACGCTCTGCCACTAGGCGATATGGCCAGTCAAACGCATGCAAAATAACATCTGTTGATTGAACATTTGTCATACTTCTAATGTTCCTATTCGTCATGAACGATTTACAAGTTGAAAGAGGCCGAACCTCTCAATGCTTCACTTGCTTCCTTGAGCACGCATCAATATCGCGCATTAAACACTTGTTGAATTATAGGCAACCTAGACACCACGCCATCAGCCTTAATTGAATAAATTTTGTATGAGATAGAAGGCGTAGAGCAAGATGAAATTGCGCCTAACGAGATACTGACAAGATTACTTTCCCTAGATCAACCAAGATAAGTAACACAGAAAGATGAAAGGATGGGTAAAACAAAACAGATGGAGTACTGATGTATTAACCCAAGAAGGCACCTAACATGTCACAGTTTATCCTGACAACCTAGCTATAATTGGATAAGGCTATTGTGCAAATACACTAGAGGGAACTATGAAAAAGCTACGTATTGATATCGTTTCTGATGTTGTTTGCCCATGGTGCATTATTGGTTACAAACGACTAGAACACGCCTTATTGGCGGTAAGTGATACCATTGATGCCGATATTCACTGGCATCCGTTCGAACTTAATCCTGCAATGCTAACCAATGGTGAAAACTTAAAAGAGCATATTGCTAAGAAATACGGAACATCAGCAGATGCAAGCCTACAAGCGCGCCAGACACTTACCAAACTTGGCAAAGAAGTAGGCTTTGAATTCAATTTTAGTGACGATATGCGGGTATACAACACTCGTAAAGCACACAAGCTCCTGATGTGGGCAAACAGCCAAGGTAAACAACTTGAGTTAGCAATGGCGCTATTTCGTGCCTACTTTACTCTCGGACAAAATGTCGATGATGATAATGTACTGCTTGAAACCGTCAGCAACCTTGGCTTAGATAAGCAAATCTGCCAGGCAGTATTGAATGATGACTCCTGGGCAAAAACGGTTTCAGTCACAGAGCAACAATGGTTAGAAGCAGGGATTCAAGCGGTTCCAGCTTTGATAATAGAACAGCGTCATTTAATTTCAGGAGCGCAAACAGCAGAGATGCTTCAAAAAGTACTGCAAGACATTGCACAGCAGCTGCCGACAACGCATTAGCTCTAACCATCAAAAAGGGCACATACGTAGCGTTTGTGCCCTTTTTATATTTATACCCAAACGCCTTGAAGTTGCAGATAGACTAGTGTAGCCAACACTGCTACTGCTGCAAGTAGGAATGGGATGATAATGGTTTGTTAATGAACCGGTGTATCGGTATCAGCAAAGAACTGGCCAAAGTGTTTTTCAAGCACCTCTGGGGTTAATTTGCCATCCGCTTCCAACTGCTTCAATTCTGCCACTATCGCTTTTTGTTCTTCCAACGATGGTAGCTTAACTTCTGGTTCATCAGCTACTTGCTGAGATAGTTGCTCTAGCTCTTTTTCAAAATCGCTCATTGTACTTACCTAAAATTAACGCAATAAGGGGAAGTGTACCGATTTCCCCTTCATGATTCTAGAGCTTAAAGCTACCAACCATTTTGTCTAGACGACCAGAAAGATCGCGCAGTTCTTGGCTCGCTTCTGCAAGTTCTTCTGCGGTACTGGTCGTCACCTCATTGATAGAGTTGATCTCTTCAATATTTTGGTTAATGGTATGAACCACAGTTGATTGCTCTTCAGTTGCGGTTGCAACTTGTGTGTTACGATCCGAAATATCATGGATACGATCAGATATGTTAACCAATACATTCACCGCTTCATCAGAGGCGGATACACCTTCTTGCGTCACTACCTTACCTGATGCCATCGCCGTTACCGCATCTTTTGCATCATTTTGTAACTGGTTAATCATCTTCTGGATCTCTTCCGTTGAGGAAGCAGTACGGCTTGCTAAGTTACGAACTTCATCAGCAACCACAGCAAAACCGCGCCCTTGTTCACCCGCACGTGCCGCTTCGATCGCCGCGTTCAATGCTAGCAAGTTCGTTTGATCCGAGATATCACGGATAACATCCAAAATTGATCCGATATCTTGCGTGGTTGACGCTAGTTGCTCAACGACCTTACCAGTATTTTCAATATCTGCCGCCAAGCGACTGATCGCATCTTTGGCTTTATTGACAACGGCACGCCCTTCATCGGTATTACCAGAAGCTTGATTCGCCGTTTCAGCAGCCGTCGCTGCGTTAGAAGCAATTTCACTAATGGTCGCGCCCATTTGGTTGATCGCGGCAACAACTTGAATCGTTTGATCGCGTTGCTCTTGGCTGTTGTTGTGAGTTCGGTTTGATTTTTCAGAGACACTTTCCGCTGCCGATTGAAGAGCATGACTTGTTGACGCTACTTCTTTCATCGATTGGTGGATTTTCTCAATAAAACCATTAAAGCCAGTAGAAAGCTGAGCTATCTCATCATTACCTTTCACTTCAATACGTTGAGATAAATCACCGTCACCTTTACCTAAATCGGTAAAACGTTGAGCAATCTGCTTGATTGGGTTGGCAATACTGTTGGCTAAGAAGATACCCATAAAGATGAAAATAGCTGCAACAATCAGTGTTGTGAACAGCATTTTTTGCGCCACAGCTGTCAGGTCGGCAAACACTTCAGCAACAGGCACCGAACCAATAACAAACCAATCCATTGATTTAACATAAGCGCTAGCCACAAACACTTCTTGGCCTTCATAAGTTGCCGTAATGAGGTTAAAGCTGCCTCTGTTCAATAATTGACTGGCTTGTGAACCATAGAGCTGAGTCAACGACGAGCTGGCTTTATCCTTACGCTGATGGATTTGCACACTACCTTTTGCGTCAGTCAAAAAGACAAAACCCGAATCCTCGATTTTAAAACCATTGAGTAAGTTGACCATGTCGTCCATCGATTTAGACAAACCAGACATAGTATCGCCACTCACATTTTGATAGTTAGCGAACATTTTAACCTCACCAGAGGACTCTTGAAACATACTCACCATAGTCTGTTGACCTGACTGAGTAAAACCGAAGAACCAACCATCCTGTTGTTGATTTAACTGACGCAGGAAACCATTCTGGTTCCAATAATAAGCCGTTTTCCGGTTTGCCACTGAAGCATCATTCAATGAGTACTGATTACGCACATTGTTAAGCTGTTTAACCAACATCGCTTCTGTCACAGCATCAAGTTCTGTCTGCTGAACCGCTTGTTTAATAAATTCATTATTGGCGAGTTGTTCTGCAGAAAATAGTAGTTGAGAAACCTCACGATCAATCTGACTACTAATTTGTTCAAGCATCGTAGGTAGTTCGATGTCGATTAAGCGATGCTCTAACACTTCACGGGCTTGGCGCTGCGCCATAACCCCGACAATAATGGTTGAAGCTAGTACAGCAAAGGTAATGCCTATCACCACCTTCTTTTTAATACTCATTGAATTCAATTGGAACATCATTTCTGCCCTTAATTAATGGCTAATTGGGAATAACTGTTACTTATCGCCCGCGTAGGAATTTTCTTGATATTTTTATTGATAAAAACTTATGCGCAAGCATTACCTTTGGAAATGGATAATTGGCCCCCATAATGATAGACGAATATGGCATGATTGCTGAGCTTAGACTAAGTAATCGCTCAACAATTAACCGAACAGTCCGTACTTCACACTTTTAACGGAACTTTTTTAGAAGATAATTCACTAACTGTTCAAAAATTGGGAGAACCAAACCTTATGCAGTCGCTTGCTTTTCAGTCTTTACAACAGCATTTAAACCAACAAGTTATTGGTCAGCAATCGTTAGTAAAACAGTTGCTCGTCGCACTTCTTGCCGATGGGCACATTCTGGTCGAAGGGCCTCCTGGTTTAGCAAAAACACGAGCGGTTAAATCCTTAGCAGACTGCATAGAAGGCGACTTTCATCGCATCCAATTCACACCAGATTTGTTACCTGCGGATCTCACGGGTACAGATATCTTCCGCCCTGAAACAGGCGAGTTTATCTTTCAAGCAGGGCCAATTTTTAACTCTCTGGTCTTAGCCGATGAAATCAACCGCGCACCAGCTAAAGTACAAGCAGCAATGCTAGAAGCCATGGCAGAGAAGCAAATTACCGCAGGTAGAAAAACTTACCCACTGCCTGAACTCTTTTTAGTAATGGCAACACAAAACCCGATTGAGCAAGAAGGAACTTACCCTCTTCCAGAGGCGCAGCTTGACCGCTTCTTACTGCACTTAAATGTTGGCTACCCAGATGCTGAAAATGAACTCGCTATTTTACGCTTAAATCGTGGTGAAGCACAGGGTATCGAACAAACCGCACCGCCTAAATTAACGCAAAACGATATTTTTGCTGCTCGTCAGGAAGTACTGAATATTCATATGGCAGAGCCGATCGAGCAATATATCGTGCGATTAGTGATGGCTACTCGCCAGCCAGAAAGCTATGACGCGAAACTGGCACAATGGATAGAACTAGGAGTGAGTCCACGCGCGACCATTGCTCTTGATCGCTGCGCCCGCGCGCACGCTTGGCTGAGCGGCCGAGATTTTGTCAGCCCTGAAGATGTTCAAGCGATGGTCTTTCCTGTATTACGTCACCGACTGTTACTGACCTACCAAGCACAAGCTGAAGGAATCCATCCAAACCAAGTGATCTCCCACTTACTTTCATTGGTTGGCAGTGCCTAGCACTAAGGTTTTGTATGCCTCACTCACAGACAAAACATCGTTCTCAGGTCAAAAACACCGACCTGCCAGAATTTAGCAACGGCGTCAGTTTGTCGCTTGAAGAGCTGCTTCCATACAAGCAGCAAGCGATACATTGGTTACCACCAGCGAAAAGCTTGTGGGCTCAATTACTTGGTCAGCATCAAAGTAAACAACTCGGTAGAGGCATGGACTTTGCCGAAGTACGCCAATATCAAGCGGGTGACGATATCCGGTCGATCGATTGGCGAGTCACTGCTCGCACTGGGAAACCTCATACTAAGTTATTCAGTGAAGAGCGGGAAAAACCCGTCATTTTATATGTTGACCTCAGTACATCGATGCAATTTGGCTCTCAGTTAATGCTGAAATCGGTACAAGCCGCGCATATGGCGAGCTTACTCAGTTGGCTAAGTGTGGCGAAAAATGACCGTGTAGGTGCCGTGATCGACACTGGAAATGCATTAGTTGAGTTAAAACCGACCAGTCGTCAAAAAGGTCCGTTGCAGTTGATTCAGCAATTAGTCACGATACAAAACCAGCAGCTCAGTAGTCTCACCTTAACCAAGCGGCATGCTCATTCAATGCACAATGGTTTGATGGCATTGAATCGTTTATGTCCTAAAGGCAGCGAAGTTATTTTAATCAGTGATTTTGTCCATTGTGATGAATCGCTAACACCACTACTCAACCAGTTGCATCGCCACAACCGTGTGCGAATGGTGCATATTTATGATCCACTCGAGCAAGGAGAGACCCAATTTCGTGGTTTAGAACGGGTAACCGATAACCAACAGACGAGCTGGCTCAACTTTTCGACAAATAGTACACGCTTAGGGTTAAAAAAAGCCTTTGAATCTCAAAAAGAAAAACTAAAATCATTGAGTCAATCTATGGCAATTTCTTATACCTCACTCTCTAGTGAGAAACCTTTGCTGCAACAACTATCCGGATATAAAGAATGAAGGAATCATCAACTGCTACACCTTTAGATTTAAGCGCCATGCAACTGCCAGAATTACCTTCTTGGTTTCCATTGGCTTGGGGCTGGTGGGCAAGTGCGGCTGGAGTGCTGCTTTGCCTGCTGATCATCGTGCTAGCGATTCGTTGGCGTCGTAAACGTCTTGCACCGAAAAAAACCGCGCTGCGTTTGCTTAATTCACAATTTAGCCATTTAACACCTTCATCTGCGATTGAGCTGCTTCGTCAAGCGGCTTTGTGTTATTACCCACGAATGGAAATCGCGCATTTAACCGGGAAAGAGTGGTATACCTTTTTAGATTCTCAAATTTCTGCCCCTCTTTTTGTTCCTAATGAAAACTTGTGGCAACAAGCTTTATACCAAAAGCAAAATACTGAACAGAACAAAGAACTGATTCAGCACTGCTATCAATGGGTAAATGATGCGTTGCCGCCAAAGAAACGGAGATAGCTAAACTTTGGCAAATATAGAGTTATTGTGGTGGTGGGCGTTATTGCTGCTACCACTACCACTGGTTATTTATCGATTCTTACCACCAGTAAAAGAAAGGGCAGCCATTCACCTGCCCTACCTTCCAAAACAAGATCAGATATCGTCACCACGCAATATCGCCATAAAAGCTACCGCCACCGCAATTTGGTGTTTGCTGATACTCGCTGTTGCCCGCCCAGTTTGGTATGGTGACCCTGTAACGACACAACCTAAGCACCGAGATTTAATGCTCGTGGTTGATCTCTCCTACTCCATGAGTCAAGAAGACATGCAGCAAGGTGGGCAATACATAGATCGTTTGACCGCGGTCAAAAATGTTCTATCTGATTTTATTCAAAAGCGCGAAGGCGACCGTCTTGGCTTAGTGCTATTTGCTGATCACGCTTATCTGCAAACACCATTGACCTTGGATAAAAACACGATTAGCGAGCAGTTAAACCAAGCAGTACTCAAATTAATTGGGACTCAAACTGCAATTGGTGAAGGCATTGGACTTGCCACCAAAACCTTTATTGATAGTGATGCTCCACAGCGAGTCATGATTCTACTTAGTGACGGCAGCAATACCTCGGGGGTTTTAGACCCATTGGAAGCCGCAAAGATTGCTAAAAAATACGACGCCACCATATACACCATTGGCGTTGGCGCTGGGGAAATGATGGTTAAAGAGTTTTTTATGACTCGCAAAGTAAACACAGCTCAAGATCTTGATGAAAAAACACTGACTGAGATTGCCAACATTACCGGTGGAAAATACTTTAGAGCGCGTAATAGCCAAGATCTCGCCAACATATACGACACCATTAACCAGCTAGAACCAATTAGCCAAGCCACTCAAACATGGCGTCCTCAAACTGAATGGTTTCGTTACCCGCTTTTGGCAGCACTTATGCTTTCTGTGATCTTGATCGTGCTGAGGAGAAACCATGTCTAATTTTGTTTTTCTCAATCCATTATGGCTATTGGCGCTTTTCCCTTTGGCGGCCATTTTACTGTGGTTGACTCTGCGCTCGAAGCAGCAGACCCTTATTGCCCCTCATTTGACCAAAGCGTTAGGCATAACAAACAACAAACGCCAATCGACAACGCTTTCCTTGATTAGTTTTTGCTGGCTACTCGCTGTCGTTGCACTTGCCGGACCTAGCTTTCAAACCGAAGCTCGCCCTAGTTACAGTAATAGCAATGCACGTGTACTGGTGATGGATATGTCAATGTCGATGTATGCGACTGATATTAAACCCAACCGTTTGACACAAAGCCGTTATAAGGCGCTCGACTTACTCGCTCACTGGAAAGAAGGCAGCACAGGGCTAGTCGCTTACGCCGGTGATGCATTTACCGTTAGCCCACTCACCAGTGACAGTGCAACTATTAATAACTTGTTGCCGAATCTTTCACCGGACATTATGCCCTATTTAGGATCCGATGCCGCCCGAGGCATTCAATTGGCGATAGAGATGATGACCCATGCAGGCCTTGCTCAAGGGGATATTGTTCTGCTCACCGACGATATTGACTCACAAGAACAAGATGAGATTGAAAAGCTACTTGCTGGGACCAATTGGAAACTGATTATTATGGGGATAGGAACTCAAGCAGGTGCCCCCATCGTATTGGCTGATGGCTCGATGCTTAAAAATGACGCTGGACAAACCGTGGTCGCTAAGACCAACTTTGCGAATATGCAATCCCTTAGCCAATCGGTGCAAGGTATCTTTACACCAATTCGTCTCGACAATAGCGATATCGATATCATTGCTCGTCTTACTCAAGCAGAAACCCCCAATGTTGGTGCTCAGAACAAACAAACCGTCGAAGACAGAGTGAATAATGGATACTGGTTACTCCTATTGCTTATTATTCCCTGCTTACTTTTATTTCGTCGTGGCTTTATTTTTTCCCTCGTCATCTTGTTTCTTCCGATGCTGCAAAGTCCAAATGCCGAAGCTTCGCCTTGGCTCAACCAAAACCAACAAGCAAAACAAGCCTTTGATAACGACGACTATCAAGGTGCCAGTGAGCAATTTACTGACTTAGAATGGAAAGGTATTGCCCAATATCAAGCCGGGGATTATGCAGCAGCGGTTAAGACGCTTTCTCAATTACCCAATACAGATGCCCGTTCTCAGTACAATCTCGCTAACGCTTACGCGCAAAATGGCGAGTTAGTAGAAGCCAAAAAACGTTATGAGCAAGTGCTACGCCAACAACCAGACCATGCTGATGCTCAGCACAACCTTGATGTTGTGACTAAAGCTTTACAGCAACAGCAACAGCAACAGTCTGAATCGCAGTCCAATAAGGATCAACAGCAAAACTCACAACAAAACCAAAACAGCGAACAAGATTCTTCCTCTCAGCCATCTGATAGCAACAACGCAGATAACCAGCCAAGCCAATCCCAAAATTCAAAGGGAGAGAGTGAGGAACAGCAAACGGCGCAAGACAACCTGCAGCAGTCTGCGGAACAATCGCCCGCAGACAGCAAGCCCAACACCGAAGCACAAAAATCTGAGCCATCTCAGCGCGAGAGCGAGCAGGAAAATGCAGACAATTCTCAATCTGCTGATGCCACTCAAACTCAAAACGCCGCAAGTGATGCAGAAAAGGAGCAACAATCTGTTGCGGCACAAGCGATGGAAGCTGATAGCAGCCAAACCATTGATCCAGAATTGCGAAAGTTAGAACAAGTGGAAAGCGCCCGTGACCCGAGCCGCTTGCTCAAAGCACAAATGTTCTTACAAGCGAAACAAAGAGAAGAAAGCCAAGTTCAACCTCCACAAAACAACGGTAAAAAGTGGTAATCATGAAACAAGTTAATCGTTCATTTTTTGCTGTCATCATCAGCTTATTCATTGCGCTGAATGCGTTTATCTCCACCGCCTATGCGACGACGCTTTTCGCAAGTGTCAGTAAAAATAAAGTCGTCAAAAATGAAGTCTTTCAGCTGCGAGTCGTAGCTGATGAAAAAGCGTCATCGGACGCGATTGATTTTAGTGTGCTAGAGAATGATTTCTTTCTGGGTCGTCCCAGTTTTGGTACCTCAATGAATATCATCAATGGGGACAGCAGCACCCGCAGTGAATGGAACGTTTCGCTGGCCGCGAATAAGCTCGGAATTATTACTATCCCAAGCTTCACTTTAAATGGAGCCAAAACGCAGCCCATTTCTATTCAGGTTGCCGCTGACACTCAAGAGCCTGAGCAGTCGGATTTGGTTGAAATGCAATCTCATTTAGAACGTAAAGAGCTTTATCCGAATGAAAGCACTTACCTTAATGCGCGCTTAATCATAAAAGCCGATCCTAGAAGGTTGCAAAACCCTCAAATTGCTGCTCCTTCAGCTCAAGGAGTTGAATTAAAGCCAGCCGGAGAAGCAAATCAATATCAAAGCGTATTGGATGGCATTGAAGTCACCGTGGTAGACCAAAAATTCCAAGTCACGGCAAAAGAATCTGGTAGCTTTACTGTATCGGGGCCTGCATTTAAAGGCGGCCTAGTTTATGGCAGCAACCAAACCGGCAATACCCGCCTGATCCAACTGGATGTCCCCGCCAAAACGTTCCCTTTAACCGTATTGCCTAAACCAGAAACTTACCAAGGTACGTGGCTACCAACATCTCAATTAACACTTGAGCAAACATGGCGTGATGCAAGCGGTAAAGTGACAACTGACTCCCCCTTCCACACGAAAGTAGGTGAATCATTAACACGTGAATTAGTGTTAACGGTCAAGGGGATCTCCCAAGAGCAGCTACCTAATTTAGCCATCAATTATCCTGACACCATACGTGTTTACGCAGAGAAACCGCAATTCACAACATTGGACAATGGCGACGTTAAAATGACGATCAAACAGGTGCTAATTCCGAATACGATCGGCAATATCCAACTTCCAGAAGTGAATGTCACCTGGTGGGACACTCAAAGCAAATCGCAAAAATATAGCAAAGCAAGTGCATTAACTTTGAATGTTGAGAAAGGAGAATGGCTTGATCAATCGTCAGCGACACCGATTACACCACAAAATGTGCAGACAGTGACCGTTAAAGATGCTGGATATTGGCCTTATTTTACCGCTTTCTTCGCCCTACTTTGGGTAGCAACCATGATCGTCGCTTGGGCATTTAGAAATCAATCCTCAGCTCCTACAACAAATGCATACTCGGATCTTAATCAAGAAGATAGCAATGAATACACTCTGCTAAAAAAAGCATTATCCCAAGGTGATGGCGTACAAATCAGTTACTGTTTGACGCAATGGCGCGCTGTCGTTCAACTAACCGAGGAAGAAAAAATAACATTGGATAACGAATTAAACGCACTCAACAAAACACTCTATACAACACAAGAAAGCCCTTGGGATCCTGGAAATTTAGAGAAACTGGTCACTCGTATTCAAAAGCAACAAGCTAAGCGCGCTAAAAATAAAGCGCAACCTCTTGCAAAACTCTAGCGTGCACTTCACGCTTTTAACGCAATGATACGCATATAATAAAGCGTCCCAAAGCCAACATAAGGAAACAGTGACATGCAAATTAAGAGTACATCCTCTGCATTAATTATGGGGTTAAGCGTGATCCTCGGGCTCGGTGTGCTAGGCTTTTTTGTTCAGCAAACTGCCATCAAGTATAAAGAATACGAACGCGTAGTCACTGTAAAGGGGCTCTCCGAAAGAGAATACCCTGCTGATACCGTCATCTGGCCTATTCAATTTACCGTAGCAGACAATGATTTACCGACCATGTTTTCCACCATCGAAAAACAAACCAAAATGGTGACAGATTTCTTAGCCACCCAAGGCATTGCAGACAACAACGTTTCTTTGTCTTCACCTGCTGTTATTGATAAAAAAGCGCAGCAATACGGTGGAGAAAACTCGGTTGAATTTCGCTATTTAGCCAATCAAACCATCACGGTTTACAGCAATCAAGTTGACTTAGTTCGCGCCGCCATCAACAAACTCGGAAACTTAGGCAAACAAGGTATCGTGTTCAATCAAGATCCTTACAACAACCGAGTCAATTACTCATTCTCAGGACTTAACGACATCAAGCCCGATATGATTGAAGAAGCGACCAAGCAAGCAAGAGAAGTGGCAGAGAAATTCGCCAAAGACTCACAAAGCTCGTTAGGGAAAATTAAAAGAGCCTCTCAAGGACAATTCAGTATTGTCGACCGAGATAACAACACGCCTCATATCAAAAAGATACGTGTGGTTTCAACGGTAGAATATTACCTATCAGATTGATAAAGCACCAACATAGGCCAAGAGGAAGACTAGAAATATCTGACTATTCGACACATAATAACGGATATTTCTATTACTTCTGACCATGCAGTATTTCTATGATACGAATGCTATACCTAATTTCGATACTGTCTTGGCCGCTTGTTAGCTACGCTGATGTTGATCTTGTCAAAGTCGATAAATCCAAACGTAGAATGTACCTACTTGATGGGCAAACCGTAGTTCAGGAATACCGAATTGCTTTAGGAAAAAATCCGCAGGGGCATAAGTTTAAAGAAGGCGATCAACGCACACCAGAAGGTCGCTATTATCTTGATTATATTAGTAATAATTCATCGTACTACCGCTCAGTCCACATTACCTATCCGAATCATCAAGATACCGTCCTAGCCATGCAATCAGGAGTAAATCCTGGTGGCGACATAAAAATTCACGGCTTAAAAAACGGCTTTCAAGCAAAGCCAGAATTCATTCAAAGCTTTGATTGGACTGATGGGTGTATTGCCATCACCAATGATCAAATGGATGATTTTCTCAGTCGAGTAAAATTAGGCACCCCCATAGTCATAGAATGGTAATGAATGCTCAAAATAATCATCCTCTATACCTAAACAACTTGAACTTAAAACTGCAATAAGAAATGTATAACAGCAAAGCAATGAAAGCCTTGCTATATTGATAGTTATGCTTTTATCCCCAGACAAATTGAAGTTCAGGTAGGTGGCAAGTGAATTCACCCCATGAGCATAGATAAACTATCTGGTTAGGTTAAACGAATGTAGCCTGCGCAGATGCAGCTTCAAGCAGGAAAGGGATAGAGCTTTTATTTTATGTATTGTTGGTAATAAATACCAAGGAGTAACTGATACATGGGCAGTGTAGAAAATGAAAGTAACTGTTTGAATATTATATTGAATGCTGTTCCAGACCATGTGTTTATTTTTTCTGAGTCCGGTGAATACCTCAATGTATTTGGCGGAGAAGATAATAACCTTGGCTTTGACTGTAAGAGCTTTATAGGTAAAACACTCTATGAAGTCATGTCTCATACCATGGCGCATCAGTGCCATCAATTCATAAAAAAGGCTTTAGAAGGTGAAGATTCACTCATTATTGAATACAGCTTTAATGAAGAGAATATGATCACCCTACCCGAAGATGTGACCATCAGTGACGAAGTATGGTTTCAAGGTATTATCAAACCTTTGCCTATGTTTTGCCTAAAAAGCAACCAACGCACAGTATTATGGACCGCACGCAATATAACCCACAGATACAACTTAGAAAAACAACTGAAAACATTAAGTGAAACGGATGAATTAACCGGTTTATTAAACCGGCGTGCTTTTATGAAGCTGCTTTCTCAAGATATTGAAAACCATCCTGCAACTAGCAGTAACACCTCATTACTAATGCTCGATATTGATCTATTCAAAGAGATTAATGATCACTTAGGCCACTTAGCGGGTGATTACGTTATTAAACACATTACTAACATTTGCAGTGAAATGATTCTTCACCCACATTACATCGGCAGAATTGGTGGTGAAGAGTTTGCCATTGTATTAACTGAAACGTCAGAGTGCCATGCCTATGACATAGCCGAGAAATTGAGAATCGCGATTCAAAATGCGCCTTGTGAGGTTGAAGGCTATATTGTGAACGTTACGGTAAGCATCGGCGTATCTCAGCTGTTTGAATCTGATAACTCTAGTATGCACATCCTTTCTCGAACCGACCGAGCTATGTATTACTCAAAACAACATGGCCGAAACAGAGTCACCATTTTTGACGATAAGGTAGCCAACCACGCCAAAAATAAAAGTGCACCAAAACAAATCAATTATAGAGCAGCCACTTAACAGATTTGCAACACACAGATATAAACCTGTTTAATTACATTCGCTTTAACGGCTTGACGACACTATCTAATCCTTCGATTTTTAGTGCTAAACATAACTTAAGCAACTCTCCCAGTTCAGCGCTTGGCCAACCGTTCTTGTCAAACCAAAGGAAAACAACTGTTTTGGGGAATTTCTATGCCTCTATCACTTCAACTTACAATTGGACAGATTCGATTTTAATTCTTCATTTGATGGGCTTTAAGTCGTTCGCTTAACTCCCATAAAGCTATTCGATTTGAATCATACTTGAGAAGTTCGCTCGCCTCAGTTGCGTTACACCAACGGAATTCAGTGTGTTCCGAAGATAACTGTGGCTCCCCCGAAACCTGCACTGAGAATGAGTATTCTGGTATCACATAAGGGTGATCGCTCCATTTTTCATGACCAGAATAAAACACTCTAGGTAACATGCACATAGAATCAAGTTGAACCCAGTCACTACCTGTTAACGACGTCTCTTCATACAATTCTCTTTTTGCGGCATCGAACAAAGACTCTTGATCTTCTCCACCACCAGAAATTGCCTGCCATTCACCATTGTCTGTACGGCAAGCAATCAAGAAGATAGGTTCTGAAATTTTAAATTTATATGGAAATATCAGAACCTGAAATGGTGCTCTCACTGCGTTGGTTCCACTGTTGTTGCGAATCAATAGATACTACAACCATTAGGAAAAGTTAGGCAATTCTCAGATTACATTATTCTCGGTTTTATTGCGCAAACGCGGAAAGGGGCAAATCTGAGCCGACGAAAAAGGCTGTTTCCTAATTGTGCAGCAGCTTGTTGCACAATTGCCAAGACAACTAAGCTAATCAGTCAACCTTATCGTTAAGGAAGTGCACCTAAACACGTTTCGGGGCAAAAATGAGCTAGCCACGATCGCTAGCTCGCTTCTGGACAAAGGTGAGTTACGAAGTGCCCACAGTGAAGGTTCTGGACAAAAGAGCGTTAGGTAAAAAGATTTACCACATAAGGCTCTGATTAGAAAAATTATCCTTTAATTGTTCATCCATCACCAAGTTAGTTGAGTTGAGACTAAGTATCTAACCTATCCCTGTATT
>NZ_SJFM01000208.1:0-346 GCF_029478545.1 Vibrio sp. 1180_3 | reverse complement strand
GAGGGAGACATCAAAGCCTGTTTCGACAAGATCGGACATCAATGGCTTATGGACAACATTGCCGTAGATAAACGTATGTTGGAACAATGGCTAAAGTCTGGTTTTATAGACAAAGGGTTGTTCTATCGCACTGACGAGGGAACACCACAAGGTGGGGTCATATCTCCGACCTTGATGCTTATGACTCTTGCAGGGCTTGAGCAACGCATAAAGTCTACTGCACTAAAAAAGGGTGCTAGAGCCAACTTTATTGGATACGCCGACGATTTCGTCGTCACCTGTGCTTCAAAGGAAGTGCTGGAGAACGATATTAAACCGTTGATTGCTGATTTCTTAGCAGAAAGAG
>NZ_SJFM01000207.1:0-348 GCF_029478545.1 Vibrio sp. 1180_3 | reverse complement strand
ATAAACCGGCGCAGTTAGAGATGCTGCGTGATGGCCTTGTCGTGCAGCGCGTGCATGGCATTATTCGTCAATTTAGCAAGGGCGATATTGGTCATCACCATACGTTTTACTCGCTGACTTTAGTGCCAGCGTTAGAGCGTTTGTCGCTGCGTCACAACAGTCGTATCTTTCAGCTCAAAACGGTTCCAGAAATCCTCTCGGTGCTGCTGCAAGAAATGGGTATTAACGATTACGCGTTCTCGCTCAAGCGTGAAGCGACCCAGCGAGAATTCTGCGTGCAATACCGAGAAACCGACCTCGATTTTCTGCATCGTTTGGCGGCAGAAGAAGGTTTGGTGTATAGCGTTA
>NZ_SJFM01000206.1:0-352 GCF_029478545.1 Vibrio sp. 1180_3 | reverse complement strand
TCCGTAGTTTGTAACTGCTGGCGTTTGGCATAAAAAGTAGAAAGACTTAACCCATTACGCTCACAGAAGACCCGCTGTGATAGATGACTGGATTGGTATTGCTCGAACAAGGTTTGCCATTCTTGGTCGGTACGTCGTTTTGCCATTTCAGATCTCCTTATGGTTGGAGATTTGATCGTATAGCGTGCTGAGGTTGATTAGAATGCGGTGTTTATGATGCGCTTACGTATTATCTTGCTATATAGCTGCATGACATGAAAACGGTCAAAGACGATATCTGCATTGGGTAGATGCTCTGTGACCGCTTTTATGTAGGAATCGCCCATATCCATAGCTACAGCTTTAATTTGTT
>NZ_SJFM01000205.1:0-360 GCF_029478545.1 Vibrio sp. 1180_3 | reverse complement strand
TAACCCACAGTTGGCACCCATTCCGTTTTCAGACTTCTAAAGAAGCGCTCCATCGGCGCATTATCCCAACAATTTCCTCGGCGAGATAAACTCTGTTTTATTTGAAAACGCCACAGCAATTGACGGTATTTACGGCTAGTATAATGACTGCCTTGATCGCTATGGAACATAACACCTTTAGGCTTACCACGAGACTCATAAGCCATCGAAAGAGCTTTGCCTGTTAGCTTAGAATCAGGTGATAGAGACATCGACCAACCAATCACTTTTCGGGCAAAAAGATCGATAACAACTGCTAAATACATCCACCGATTACCTGTCCAAATATACGTAACATCACCAGCCCAGACCTCATTTGGG
>NZ_SJFM01000204.1:0-362 GCF_029478545.1 Vibrio sp. 1180_3 | reverse complement strand
AGTGGTGGGCGATACCGGGCTCGAACCAGTGACCCCCTGCTTGTAAGGCAGGTGCTCTCCCAACTGAGCTAATCGCCCACATTGTTTTCTTACCTAAAGTAAGCATTTCCGTGGGAGGAAATGGTGGAGCTATGCGGGATCGAACCGCAGACCTCCTGCGTGCAAGGCAGGCGCTCTCCCAGCTGAGCTATAGCCCCAAATTTATTTTCTTACCTAAAGTAAGCATTTCCGCGGTAGGAAATGGTGGGTCGTGCAGGATTCGAACCTGCGACCAATTGATTAAAAGTCAACTGCTCTACCAACTGAGCTAACGACCCATGGTATCCCGTAGGGGAGTCGAACCCCTGTTACCGCCGTGAAAG
>NZ_SJFM01000203.1:0-363 GCF_029478545.1 Vibrio sp. 1180_3 | reverse complement strand
CACTTGGCTCAATGAAGTGGAAACGACAGCCACCAGGAAACTCAAATATCGGGCGAGAGATTTCACCACCATTTTGAATAACTTTAGCCAATGTAGACTCTATATCTGCGCTGTAGAAGACCAAAAGAGCCCCACCCGTTTTTGTCTGGCTGCAAGAGTCTGATTTAAAGAAGCCACCGTCTAAGCCCTGATTGGAAAAAGCCGAATATTCAGGGCCATAATCAACGAAATCCCAACCAAACACAGAAGAGAAGAATGACTTTGTTGATTCCAAATCCTTTGCGCCAAACTCTACATAATTTAGCTTTTCATGCTGATTCATTTCCTGCCCCTTTGTAATTTTTCCGAAAAGCGTATAACGCC
>NZ_SJFM01000202.1:0-365 GCF_029478545.1 Vibrio sp. 1180_3 | reverse complement strand
GACTGATACTCTACGATTACATGGTCAAATGTATGAAAGAACTGGCAAAGCCAGAGCCTGATATCAACTCACTGCTTCCTTGGAACTTCTCACACTAAAACGCCCCGTGGGATTATGGGGCGCATACTATAGTAACTTGCATATAATCAATACATTGCTCCGATTATAACTACAAGTATATATAAATCGCCCAATGGAGGTCTCTATGCCCCAGAATTATGATAGACATATCAGTAATTTGACCAAAGACACTTACGCTTTGATATTGGCAGGTGGTCGAGGTAGTCGTTTATTTGAACTCACCGATTTTCGAGCAAAACCTGCTGTATATTTTGGTGGTAAGTTTCGTATTATCGATTTTCCAC
>NZ_SJFM01000201.1:0-366 GCF_029478545.1 Vibrio sp. 1180_3 | reverse complement strand
GGGCGTTAGCTGGGGTTAAGAAAAACGGTGAATTTAGGGTGTAAAGGCTTTGGGTTTCCTAGCTACACACCGGACAAATCTCAGTTTCTCAACTATCTCGCCAGTGGCACTTTTCGGGAAGTGTTTGAACTTAACGAAGTCTGCTTACGGGAAGGGTTGTGTTTGTTAAGTTCGTTGGCGCGGTTTCTTTGTTGTTGAAATTCATGAATGCCTAAATTCGTTTCGTGTGCTTTGTCGTTGGCTTTTTCGATAGAATTCTTTGCAAATTACCGAGCTCAGGAATGGTGATTTATTCGGCCATTTCTTCTTTGCCAAGCGCATTTCGTGGATTGGGTTTTAATTTTACAGCTGTCCGTTTTACTTTGC
>NZ_SJFM01000200.1:0-368 GCF_029478545.1 Vibrio sp. 1180_3 | reverse complement strand
ACCAGACCAGCCGGGTGATGACGCGGGCGCGGTGCAAGAAGACGTAACGCTGACCACTGGCGGCAACTTAAATGTGGCTGATCCTGATGCAGGTGAGGCGGTCTTCCAACCTCAAACCGACGTTCAAGACGGCAATTGGGGTACCTTCTCTATCGATGCAGATGGTAACTGGACGTATGAGCTGAACAACAGTCACCCAGACGTGCAAGCGTTAGACGCCGATAGCGATTCGGTGATTCGCACCATGACAGTGACATCTGCGGATGGCACGACTCATGACGTGGTTGTAACCATAACGGGTTCTGATGACAAAGCGATCATCACGCCAGACCAGCCGGGTGATGACGCGGGCGCGGTGCAAGAAGACG
>NZ_SJFM01000199.1:0-373 GCF_029478545.1 Vibrio sp. 1180_3 | reverse complement strand
AGCAAGCGCAAGGCATTGAGATGGACTACCAACAAGCCATTTACGAGCATTTTGATGCGCCCGGTCGCTTTAAAGACGATGTGAACGGTAAAGCCTTTAACCAAATTCGTTTGCAGTACTTAAGACGTGAAGCGCACACCGCTACGGGTGAAAGTAACCACCCAGCGTTGCAAGCGGGCTACAAGTTTGACTTGCAAGAGCATTTAGATGAAAGCGCCAACCGCGAATGGTTAGTGGTTGAAGCGTATCATCAAGGCAAGCAGCCGCAAGCGTTGGAAGAAGAGGGGGGCAGCGGCGCAACCACTTATAACAACCAATTCACGCTCATCCCGGCCACTATCACGTGGCGCGCTACACCAAAAACCAAACCACA